>JAZSMB010000115.1:0-2873 GCA_045535685.1 Candidatus Scatosoma sp. | reverse complement strand
CGCGACGCAAGGGCTTGCAACGTGGGTGCAATCGCTTGGAAAAGCAGAAATGGAGCGTGGCGTAGTGATTTCTTACGATACCCGTAGAAAATCGGAAGAATTCGCACGTGCGGCGGCAGGAGTGCTTGCCGCAAACGGCATTAAAGCATACCTTTTCGACGACGTACATCCCGTTCCTATGCTTTCCTACGCCGTTCGCTATTTGAAAACGATTGCTGGTATTATGATTACGGCAAGCCATAACCCCAAAGAATATAACGGGTATAAAGTATATGGCGAGGACGGGGCGCAAATGTCGCCCGAAGATACCGAAAAAGTAGTTTCGTATATTCAAAATATCGACGATTATTTTTCCGTTCAATCGCTTGTCGACAGTCCGCTGATCGTAAGCGTGCCTGCAAAGCTTGACGAGGATTATATCAACGAATTAGCCGCTTTAACGCTTTCAAAAGAAGCGGTGGAAGCGTGTGGAAAAAACTTGAAACTCGTTTATACGCCCGTACACGGCAGCGGTTATATTCCCGTCACGACCATTTTGAAAAAGTTAGGGATTCACGCGACGATCGTAGAAGAACAAACGACCAAAGACACCGAGTTTTCTACCGTAAAAGTGCCTAATCCCGAATATAAAGAAACGCTTTCGATGGGTATTGCGCTGGCAAACGAAATCAAAGCAGACGTTGTGTTTGGTACCGATCCCGATTCCGACCGTTTGGGCGTTGCGTTGAAAAACGAGCAAGGCGAATTCGTTGCGTTGTCGGGTAATCAGGTAGGTATTTTGTTGCTCGATTATATTTTAACTCGGCTTGCGGAAGATGGTACAATGCCCAAAAATGCGGCGGTTGTAAAGTCGTTCGTAACGACGGGTATGGCGAAGGCGTTGTGCGACGATTACGGCGTTGCATTGTACGAAACGCCCGTTGGTTTTAAGTTTATCGGCGAAAAGATTAAACAATGGGAAAAAGACGGTGCGCATACGTATATCTTTGGTTTTGAAGAATCTTGCGGTTATTTGCGCGGTACGCACGCACGCGATAAAGACGCGGTGGTTGCGTCCATGCTTTGCGCAGAAATGGTGTGCTATTATGCATACGTTGGGAAGTCCGTTTTCCAACGCTTAAACGAAATTTATCAAAAATACGGCTACGTCTTGGATAAAAACGTATCCATTCAGTATTCCGGTTTGAACGCGATGAAAGAAATGAACGCGGTTGTGGATGCGTTAAAAACCGTGCAAGTACAATCGTTTGCCGACGCAAAAGTGGTAGCGGTACGCGATTATAGCGCGGCGAAGCGTTTTGTCGTGGAAGGCGGTGAAACGCAAACGATGGATACGCCTAAGTGTAACTGCGTTTATTACGAACTTGCCGGCGGGTCGTTCGTATGCGTACGCCCTTCGGGAACGGAACCTAAATTAAAAATCTATTATTCGTTGACGGCAAAAGACGAACAAGCGGCAAACGAGCGTTTGAGCAAAGTCCAAGCAGCGGTTAACGACTTGTTGCAAAGCGTAAAAAAATAAAATTTACATATGAGGAAAAAATAATTATGAGGAAACCTGTTTTAGACAAAAATTTTTATCCGATGGTTAAAGCTCTTGCTGATTTCGATGCAAAAGTATCGAAAAACGGTAACGGCGTATCCGTCACTTTAGTGGCGGAACGTAGCGGTGGTTATAACTACGTATATACGTATAAAGCACTTCCTGACGGAGTGGACGATGCACTCAATTTCCGCGTTGCGGAACGTTTGGCAAAAACGATTTTGTGGGTAGTAGGCGGTTTTAAAATTTCCGTTGCAGGCAGTAAATCTATCTACGAATACTTGAAGAAAGCATATACGATGGAGGGGTTACGCGCGTTCGACGTTGAATTTATGAGCGGCGTCTATGAAAGACCTTTCGAAGTAGAATGGCTTGAAAACGACCAAATTCCCGCGCAAAAAAACGCGTCGGTGCGCGTTGGCGGCTACTTAAAAGGTTGCCGCATCGGTTTTGATGCAGGCGGGTCGGATAGAAAAGTGAGCGCGGTGATTGACGGCGAAGTGGTTTACAGCGAAGAAGTTGTTTGGAATCCGAAAATTACCGAAGATCCCAACTATCACTACGGCGAAATTCTAACGGCAATGCAAACGGCGGCGTCTAAAATGCCTACGGTAGATGCGATCGGCGTATCGTCGGCAGGTGTTTACGTGGATAACAAAATTATGGTAGCGTCGCTGTTTTTGAAAGTGGATAAGCAAAAACACGGCGATTTCGTAAAAAATATGTACATAAACGTCGCGAAAGAAATGAGCGCACAATACGGCAAAGAAATTCCTTTAGAAGTAGCGAACGACGGCGACGTGACGGCGCTTGCCGGTGCGATTGATTTGGAAGATAACGGCGTACTTGGTATCGCAATGGGTACGAGTGAGGCTGTGGGTTATATCAATACGAGCGGCGGTATTAACGGTTGGCTTTCCGAACTTGCGTTTGCGCCCGTCGACTTTAACGAAGGCGCGATGCAAGACGAATGGAGCGGCGATTTTGGCGTTGGTTGTAAATACTTCTCGCAAGACGCGGTTATTAAACTTGCCGAAGCGGGCGGACACGTATTTGCGGACGGACTTACGCCTGCGCAAAAACTCAAAGAAGTGCAAAAGATGATGGACGAAGGAAATCCTTTGGCACAACAAATTTACGAGGATATCGGCGTATATTTGGCAAACACCATTCCTTTCTATGCAAAATTCTACGATATTAAGCATATGCTTTTGCTTGGCCGTGTAATGGGCGGTAAAGGCGGCGACGTTATTTTATCCACCTGTAAACAAGTTTTGGCGGAAGAATATCCCGCGTTTGCAACGCTTGATATCGGCTTACCCGATGAAAA
>JAZSMB010000071.1:0-13418 GCA_045535685.1 Candidatus Scatosoma sp. | reverse complement strand
TATTCGTCTAAGTACGGTGCTTGCGTAATTTCGCCGTCTACGTTGGGCTCGGCAAAACGGTAATTTGCCGCAAGTTCCAAAATTTCTTTTACGTCCGAGCCTTCTAAACCGCCGCTATGCGAAAAGAATTTTAAACCGTTGCGGTTAAAGGGCAAATGGCTTGCCGTAATCATCATCGAGCCGTGACAATATTGCTCGCGCATACGCTTTTCGTCTTTCAAAAGCATGAACATCGAAGGAGTGGTGGACAACCCCGTCACAACGGCGTTGTGTCCCGTTTGCGTAATACCGCGTACAGCCGCTTCGCATAACAAGGGAGAAGATAAGCGCGGGTCGTAGCCGACGGCTACCGTCACTTGCGTTTTACCCGTATGGGAAATTAACCAAACGCAAAATGCTTTTGCGATATTTTCCACCGCTTCTTGCGATAAGTTGATATGTTCGTCGCGCACGCCTTCGGTTGCGATGCCGCGTACGTCCGAGCCGTTTCTTAAACTTGCGTATTGTTCTAACGTCATAACTTTCGTACCTTTTTAAGTATTTTCTTTCGTCGTTTTCTCGCGCGTTTGCCCAAAATACCGACTATATTTATATTATAGCGTTTTTACAAGCTTTTTTCAAGTGTTTTACGGAAAAAAGTTTTGGTTTTTTATATAAAAATATAAAAAGTGTTTTAGAAAAGGCATTATTGCGGGTTTGCCCGTTTTCAATCTTTGAAAAGGATAACTTTTGCGTATGTTTTTGACAGGTTTTTACTTGCTTTTATTTTGTTAGTATGTTATACTATACGTAATTAAATACGTTTACGCGGTACACTTACAAAAGTGTTTAATAGGGAAGAGAGAAATTTTTTTAAAGTTGCTCCGCTGCCCCCGCAACCGTAAGAGCGTTCGCTTGCGTTCACTGCTATTTTGGTGGGAAGGACGTAGGCAGGTATGCGATGAAATCGTTTTTACCAAGAACGCTGTAAGCCGGAAGACCTGCCGAGTAGATGAGAAAAACGATTTTTTCGAGGGGATGCGAAAAGGGAGTTGAAAACGCCGCAAGCTATGCGGTTTGTTTATCGTACGTGCGTCCGCGTCCTTGAAAAAATCAAGAACGCGGATATTTTTTAGGAGGCGTATATGAAACGCAAATTTTTATCTTTTGTATCTTTGGTGGCTATCCTTATCGTGTCGCTGTGCGCAATCGTTGCTTGCACGCCTGCCGATAAAGCAAACTTGAAAGCGTCGGTCGTTTCTTCGACGGATACGGTTATTTTGATTCAAGTTGAAGATGTGTCGTCGGAAACGGATACGTTGATGGACGCGATGTCTATTTTGCAAGAAAACGGCGCACTCGATTACACCGTTTCGGGCGGAATGATTCAAACGATAAACGGCAAAGCAAATAAGGCGGACTGGTCGGCGTGCTGGATGATTTATACGTCGGATAGCGAAATGGGAAATAGCGAATGGGGTACGT
The DNA here is from genome assembly GCA_045535685.1 of Candidatus Scatosoma sp. GTDB lineage: Bacteria > Bacillota > Clostridia > Christensenellales > Borkfalkiaceae > Scatosoma. Next base: position 11,954 of record JAZSMB010000071.1, on the reverse strand, counting down.
ACGAATATGATGGCGTAAGCTACGCAAGTGCCGTTTTGGGTGCGGAATCGTTGCCGCTTTTAAAAGGTGCGTTTTATCTGTGGGTTTATACTTCGCTTTAATCAAATCAAGCAGGCAGGTATGCGATGAACGAGAAAAAATCACAAAAATCCAACCACAATAAAATTGCGTATTCTGCAAAGGAATGCGCGTATCTTGCCGCCTTTGTGGCACTCGTAATCGCTTTACAACTCGCCTTTTCTTTCGTGCCTGGGGTGGAGCTTGTGACGGTTAGTTTTATCACGTATTCGTTCGTAATGGGAGCACGCAGGGGAATGATCGCCGCAACGGCGTTTTCGCTACTTCGACAACTCATTTTCGGGTTTCAACCGGTGGTACTTATTTTGTATTTGGTATATTTCAATCTGCTGACGTTGGGGTTTGGGTTACTTGGGAAAAAAATAAAGCCGCTTACCAAAAACGTCGTTTGGTTGGTTATATTTGCTTGTATCGGGACGGTGTGCTTTACGATGATTGACAATATTTTAACGCCCGTTTGGTACGGTTATACGCCGCGCGCCACCAAAGCGTACTTTTTGGCGTCGCTTTCGTTTATGATCCCGCAAGTGATTTGTAGCGCGGTGAGCGTTGCTTGTCTGTTTTTCCCACTCACAAAAGTATTTTATATCGTTAAACGCACGCTCGTTATTCAATCGGGTGCGCTAAATAGGCAGGGGTTGGAAAAATAATTTACGAGTGGCGCGTATAAAATTGTGAAAAAATATTGACATTTTCCTTCTTTTACGATACAATATATAAAAGGCGGTTTTTTGCCTTGTAAATTGAAGAGGAAAAGGGAGAACGACAATGGGAAACTACGTCGAAAAACATTTATATGAAAACGAATTAATCGTTGAAAAAGCGCAACGCGATAGTTGGGGCTTGATTGGCACTTGGGTGTTAACACTCGTGTTTGCGTTGATAGCAGCTGCAGCGGTTTTGCTGGTTGTTCAAGAAGTCTTTTCTTTTACCACCGTACTTTTGGTTGTGGCTGGCGTTTTTGCCGTAGCGTTTTTGATCGCGCTGATCGTAGCGATTCGAAAAACGGTCGTATTTACCCGTACCGAGTTGGTGCTTACGAACAAGCGTATCGTATATAAGCGCGGCGTGTTTAGTAGAAGATCGTTTGATACCCCGCTCAACAAATTGCAAGACGTACGCGTTGAAACGACGTTTTGGGGCAACGTGTTTAATACGAATCGTATTTTTATTTCTACGTCAACGGGTAGCTTAATCGTGGAAAGAATTAAAAACGCGGACGAATTTAAGAGTATTATTTTAGGACAAATCAATCAGTTCGAAGAAGACCGTTTGGCGCGCCAAGCGCAATGGACGGCGCAAGCGATGGCGAACAATGCGCCCGCGCAAGAGATTCAACAAACGCGCGACGTAAACAAACAAAGCGCGAAAGAAAAACAAAAAGCGAAAAGAGATTTCGATTATTACGGATATTAATTGTAGCTGGCAAAAGCCGACTTTAGGTCGGCTTTTTTCTTGAACGGCACACACGTTTGCAATAGCGAAACCGTTTCGATAAGACGATAAAAAAAGAATATAAATAAAGAGGTAAAGCTTATGACGTATGCACAGGCAAAATCGTTATTAGAACAAAAAGGACAAACGCAGCTTTTGGCTTATTACGACGAATTAGACGAGCAAGGTAAAGCAAAATTGCTTTCTGCAATCGAACAAATTAACTGGGATTTCGAGGACGCTTTGGCTCATCCCGTCGATATGAGCGGCAAGGACAAAGATATCCGTCCTATTCATGGTTTAAAGCGTGCGGAAATCGAAAAACAAGCACCCATGTACGAGAATATCGGCGTGCAAGCCATTCAACAAGGCAAAGTGGCGGCGGTGCTTTTGGCAGGCGGTATGGGTACGCGTTTGGGCGTAGACGGCCCGAAAGGCGCGTACGATATCGGTATCACTAAGCCGCTTTATATCTTCGAACAACAAATGAAAAACTTGGCGAAAGTTAACGAAAAGTGCGGCGTACGCGTACCCCTTTACGTTATGACGAGTGATAAAAACCACGACCAAACGACGTCGTTTTGGAAAGAACACGGCTATTTTGGTTACGACGAAAGCGAGGTGAAATTCTTCAAGCAAGAAATGTCGCCCGCGGTAGATTATAACGGTAAAATTTTCTTAGAAACGAAAGATACGCCCGCGATATCGCCCAACGGCAACGGCGGTTGGTTTGCATCCCTAAAGCGTGCGGGGCTTTGCGAAGACTTGCATCAAAAAGGGGTAGAATGGTTAAATATTTACGCCGTGGATAACGTTTTGCAACAAATTGCCGATCCCTTATTCGTGGGGGCAACCATTCACGAAGGCGTAAATTGCGGCGCAAAAGTCGTTTGCAAAAACAACCCTTACGAAAAAGTTGGCGTACTTTGTAAGGACGGGGAGCAACCCGACATTATCGAGTATTACGAACTCACCGACGAAATGGCAAACCAAAAAGACGAAACGGGCGAGCTTGCGTATTGCTACGGCGTTATTATGAACTACTTGTTTAGACTGTCCAAACTGGAAGAAATCGCCGACCAAAAAATTCCCGTTCATATCGTTGAAAAGAAGATCGAATGTTTATGCGAAGACGGTCAAACGCGCAAACCGGAAAAGGAAAATGGAAAGAAGTTTGAAACGCTTGCGGTCGATCTCATCAAGCCCATGGGTAGCGTGTTGCCCTTTGAAGTGGTGCGCGAACACGAATTTGCCCCCATCAAAAACAAGACGGGAGTGGACAGCGTAGAGTCTGCCCGAGAACTTTTAAAATTAAACGGAGTTGAATTATAACATGGCAACGGATTTGGTAGGAAACGAACGGTTACAGCACTTTATTAAACTGCTTTGCGACTTGAATAACGAGGCGGTGGAATTTTTAAAATCGGGCAATATCGAGGTGCTCTATTCGATGAACGACACGGTGGAAGCGCTGTATGCGATTCAACACGACAGCGACGAAGAAGCGTATACCGCAATCGAAGAAGACGCGCAAATTATCTATAAAAATTTCAACGCCGCGGTTACCATGCTCAAGAGCAACGAAAACGGAATCGCCGACCAAACGACGGCGGAAGCGGTAAAAATTTTCGTACGGAACATTTTCGACGCAAACGTCCGCATTGTGCTTGCCTACGGCTTGGCGTAAGTAAAAAACGGCGTTTGTACAACCCTAAAAACACGCTTTAGCGTACTATATAGCAACCAATAACCGCACTCTTGCGCGTAAAATGCAAAGGGTGCGGTCTTTTGTTAATTTTTTATCGAATTATCGATAAAAAATATGAGTCAATCGATAAAAAATAACGAAAAAGTAAAAAAATCTTTGACATTTTTTAGTAAATGGATATAATGGACTATGGTTCTGACGCGTAAGCCAAACGCGAACGATATTATATATACAAGGAGAATAGAAAAATGGCAAGATTTACCCTTCCCAGAGACCTTTACCACGGCAAAGGCGCTTTGGAAACTTTGAAAACGCTCAAAGGTAAGAGAGCGATGGTGTGTGTAGGCGGCGGCGCGATGAAGAGATTCGGCTTTTTGGATAAAGCGGTTTCGTACTTAAAAGAAGCAGGTATGGAAGTTGAACTCATTGAAGGTATCGAACCCGACCCTTCCGTGGAAACGGTTATGCGCGGTGCGGCGGCGATGGAAAAATTCCAGCCCGACTGGATTGTAGCGATGGGCGGCGGTTCGCCGATCGACGCGGCAAAGGCGATGTGGATAAAATACGAATATCCCGAAATCACCTTTGAACAAATGTGTGTCGTGTTCGGTATTCCCGAGTTGCGTAAAAAAGCAAAATTCTGCGCAATCCCTTCCACGTCGGGTACGGCAACGGAAGTGACGGCGTTCTCGGTTATTACCGATTATGCAAAGGGGATCAAGTATCCTTTGGCGGATTTTGAAATTACGCCCGACGTTGCAATCGTTGATCCCGATTTAGCGGAAACGATGCCGCAAAAGTTGGTTGCGCACACGGGTATGGACGCAATGACGCACGCAATTGAAGCGTACGTTTCCACCGCGAATAGCGAATTCACCGACCCCCTTGCCATTTTCGCAATTAAAATGATTCAAAGTGATTTGGTTGCGTCGTACAATGGGGATATGAGCAAGCGCGCAAGCATGCACAACGCGCAATGCTTGGCAGGTATGGCATTCTCCAACGCGCTTTTGGGGATTGTGCACTCGATGGCGCACAAGACGGGCGCGATTTTCGAAGACTACGGTGCGCATATCATTCACGGTGCGGCAAACGCAATGTATCTTCCCAAAGTAATCGCGTTCAACGCAAAAGACGAAACGGCGAAAAAACGCTATGGCGTTATTGCCGATTATATGGGCTTGGGCGGTAATAGCGACGATGAAAAAGTAGCGCTCTTGATTGCATATTTGAGAAAAATGAACGACAATTTGAATATTCCTCAATGCATCAAAAACTACGGAGCGGACAGCTATCCTTGTGAAAATGGTTTCGTCCCTGAAGAAGTGTTCTTGGCGCGTTTGCCTGAAATTGCAAAAAATGCAGTTGCGGACGCTTGCACCGGCTCGAACCCTCGTCAACCTTCCGTGGAAGAGATGGAAAAATTGCTTAAATGCTGCTATTACGATACCGAAGTGGATTTCTAATTGAATATAAGTTGAAACGCTCGCGCGTATGCGCGGGCGTTATTCGTTATAATATGTTTTCCAAGCTAAAGCGATACGATTGCGGTATGTTTTTGCACATTCCGCGTAAAATTTCAATTTTCGGCAGCGCGCTTTTATAATCGCGCACGTATAAATACCCGACCGCCTCGTAAAGCTGATAATCAATTTCCAAAAGTGCGGTATGCGGCAACCAAATATGCATCGTGTTCTTCTTGTTTTCCCAAAATTCTTCTACCGCCGTTCCGTCTTCATAAGTCACTTCGCCTGCTTCCGTTTTATCATACAGCGCGGCGAGTGCTTGGTCGAACTCGTTAAAAGTATTCTTTACGTGCGTACTTTCAAAGCAAGAAATACCGATCAAAATGCCGAGTGTGATCAAAATACTTGTAAGTGTTTTTAACATATTGTTACCTGCCTTTTACCATAATTGCTCTTGCCAGTTTAGCGCAAAAACCTTGTATTTTTCGCCCTTTTGTTGCAGGTACGTTTTGCCGTTTCCGTCCACCGTCATTACGAGCACGTTTTTCAATTCATCGCAACCCTGCCCCCTTAAAACGTCTAAAAAGTAGGGGATATCCTTACCTGTTTTTTCTATATTTTTCTCATCGAATTTGCCACCGTTGACGATCACGATAGGGAGCGACGTTTGTAAAGATAGATAATTTTTTTTAGGCAAAGCGGAAAACGTACCTTCCGCTTCGTAGAGTGCGTACTCCACCGCGTCCAGCGCAAAATATCCTTCCACACGCAAACTTTCGATGAGATCGGATACGTCCAAATTATTTTTTTTCAGCTGATCGCCGTCGATGCCGTTTTTATTGAGTACGATACTGGGTATGCCGCTAACCACAGATTTTGCTTTGGGTAAGTGTAGGTCGATAAAGCAAATAATTTGGTGAATGAGATACACGGATAAAATCGCTACGACGCCGTATAAAAGCGGGGTGGAATTGTCTGCCATCGGGATACAGGCAAGGTCGGCGATAATCAGCGTAATAACCAGCTCGTACGGTTGCATTTCGCCGATTTGCCGTTTGCCCATCAGCCGCATAACGACAAGCGTCGCAACGAATATAATAATTGCGCGGATAAAAATAAGTCCCATATCGTCAGCTTGCGAAAAAGTAAAAAAAATATACTTCAAACGCTTGCGTTTTTTTAGGGAAATATGTATAATGTAAGTAACGAAAAGTTGAGTAGCTTTGACGCGTAAAGTGTCATCGAACGGGACGTTGTCGATGAACGAAAGAAAATCTATTTCGCGTTTATTTTTCTGCGGTGTCAAAGCGCGTCCGCTACAAAAATGAGATAGCCATGTATGCGATGAATGGTAAAATCGCCTGATACGGGTATATGCTCAACTACTTTTGCGGACCTCTTGGAAAAGGAGGTTTTTATTGTATGAAAAACGTTTTAAAAACGCTGTGTTTTTCGAAAACGATGCTTGCGAAAAATCATAGCCACAAAGTAGCGCATATCGCGCTGATAACGGCTTTGACGGTCGCTGTTAACACATTAGAATTAAAACTCGGCGGAGTGCAATTTTCCTTTACGATTTTAACCGCCGTTTTTGCAGGGTTTTATCTTGGCGCATTTTCGGGTTTCGTCGCCTGCTTTTTAGGCGATTTGTTCGGGTTCTTACTCCACCCGTTTGGCGAATATTCGCCGTGGATCGGTATTGCAACGGGGCTGATGGCGTTATTCGTCGGTTTGTTCGTTCTACTTCCGCACGCGAAAAAATTCTTGCCCGTCTACGTATCGCTGGCGTGCATTTGCATTTTTGTCTTTTGTACCTGCGGTATCACGACGCTGTATCTAAATTTGGTTTGGTATAAAAGCATGACCTTTTGGGAATGTTTATCGACGCGGTTGTTCGTGCAAGGTCAAATTTTTAATTCGCTCTTTAACAGCATACTCGCCGTAGCGTTATTGCCGCTAACGCTGAAAATCAAGCCGCTAAACATAAAATTATAAAAAAATGAAAAAAACGTCAGCCGAGTGTTGACGATTTTTTTTTATTATGCTATAATAAAAAAGTGAAACTGGGAGAGTATAACTTTGCCCGTTTCTAAACCGACCGCTTTTATAAGCGTTAAAAGGAGAAAAAAGCATGGATATTTCTTCTATTTTGGCGTTCGAGCCACCGGGAATAACCGTTTTCGGCTTTAAAATTTACGCGTACGCCATCATTATCGTGGTGGGTATGATTGCCGCGTTTTTCGTCATTTCGCTGCTCTTTAAGCGCAGAAATATGTCGACGGACTTGTTTATGAGCTTTTTTTGCATTTGTTTGCCCATTGCAATCGTCACGACGCGATTATTTTACTGTATCACCGACGGACTTCCGATAACCGAGTGGTTTGACCTTGAATCCATTCGCAGCGGCGGGCTTTCCATCGTAGGTGGAATCATCGGCGGCACGCTGAGCGTAGCGGCGGTGGCGTATTTTAAAAAAGTCCACTTTTTACGCGTGGGCGATTGCGTAGTCGTTGGGCTTTTGCTGGCACAAGCGATCGGCAGATGGGGCAACTTTGCCAACCAAGAAGTTTACGGTGCGGTGGTGGAAAACCAAGCTTTGCATTTCTTCCCCATTTCCGTGTATATCGAAAAAACGGGGCAATACCATTACGCATTCTTCTTTTACGAGAGTATGGTTACGCTCACGGCAGCAATTTTAATGTTCCTCAACGCGTGGAAGAACGGCAAAAAGCCGAACGGCGTCAATAGTGCGTGCTATTTCATCGTGTACGGCTTAACCCGCTCGATTATGGAACCGCTGCGCGATCCGCAATTTATTTTGGGCGACGGCGTGCAATGGTCGCTCGTGATGTCGATTGGAATGATTGTGTTTGGCGTGGGAATGTTGGTTGGCGTTTTGTTTGTGAATAAACGCAAAGAGGGCGCGCTCATCGGCTCGAAAAAGTCTGACCCGTACGCCATTACCAAATTCATCGGCGATACCAAAACGGAAAAACCCAAATTTAGCAAAATCAATATGATGTGTTCGATTTATCCCGAAAATTATCCGTCCGCGGACGAAAATGTAGACGAAAACGGCGAACAACCGAGCGCAAAGGAGCAAGAAGAATGAGAAATTTGACGCTATTGACCGATTTGTATCAACTGACGATGGGCTACGGCTTTTACAGACAAAATAAGCACGAAGAAGAAGTGGTTTTCGACTTATTTTTTAGACGGAATAAGCTGATCACCTACTCGCTCGCGGCTGGGCTGGAGCAAGCGGTCGAATACCTTTTAAACTGGCATTTCGACGAAGAAGATATCGCGTACTTACGCTCGTTAAACTTGTTTAGCGAAGACTTTTTAGAGTATTTGAAAAATATGAAATTTACGGGCGACGTGTATGCGGTGCGCGAAGGCGAGCCGGTATTCCCGGGCGAACCCATTTTAACGGTAAAAGCGCCACTCATCCAAGCGCAGTTTGCCGAAACTGCACTCCTTAATATCATCAACCACCAAACGTTGATTGCGACCAAATCGTCTAAAATTTGCCGCGCAACTGCAGGCAGGGGCGTGGTAATGGAGTTCGGTTTGCGCCGTGCACAAGGTCCGGACGCGGGTATCAACGGCGCGAGAGCCGCGATTATCGGCGGTTGTTCGTCCACTTCCAACGTCATCGCGGGACAAAAATTCAATATCCCCGTAGCGGGTACGATGGCGCATAGCTGGGTTATGGATTACGATAGCGAATACGAGGCGTTCAAAGCCTACGCCGAAGCGTATCCTGATAATTGCTTATTGCTCGTGGATACGTACGATACGCTGCGTAGCGGTGTGCCGAATGCGATTAAAGTATTTAAAGAACTCAAAGCCAAAGGACATAAACCCAAAGGAATCCGTTTAGATAGCGGCGATTTGGCGTATCTTTCCAAAAAAGCGCGCGCAATGATGGACGAAGCGGGTTTTCCTGAGGCAATCATTTGCGTTTCCGGCGATTTGGACGAGCGTTCGATTAACTCACTTATTCAACAGGGCGCAAAAATCGACTCTTGGGGGGTCGGCACGAAGCTCATTACCTCCGAAGACTTGCCTGCGCTGGGCGGCGTGTATAAGCTTGCGGCGGTTATGCACGAAGACGGTACTTCCACGCCGAAAATTAAATTATCCGACAACAGCGAAAAGGTAACCAATCCCTCGTTTAAATGTTTATACCGCTTGTACGACAAGGCGAACGGAATGGCGATTGCCGATTTGATTACGCTGCACGACGAAGTGATCGTCGAAGAACAATCGCTCACTATTTTCCACCCCATCGAAACGTGGAAAAAGCACGAAGTGGAAAACTTCTACGTAGAAAAATTGCAGCATGAAATTATCAAGGGTGGCAAGCTTGTGTATCAGTTCCCTGCCTTGCAAGAAATTCAAGCGTTCTCCAAGCAAGAACTTTCGAAATTTTGGGAAGAATATTTACGCTTGGATATGCCGCAGGTATATAAAGTGGACTTGTCCAGTAAGCTGCACGAGTTAAAAATTTCTATGATTTCTACCATTCATTCTAACGCAAAAAAGGAGAATAAGAAATGAGTAAAAAACAAGTAAAACAACAAAACGAAGGGGGCAGGGTTGCGACGAAAGGTTCTCGACTTTGGGGACTTTTTTGGCTGTTGACGTTGATTATCATCGACCAAGTGACCAAGCTTGTGGCGGACGTGTACTTTAATGAAACGGTAAGCGCGCAAGGTTTGGCGGATCGTATCGTGCTTTTGCCGGGTATGTTAGAGCTTTGTATCAGCTACAACCGCGGTATCGCGTTCAGTTCGTTTGCGGACGCGGATACGTGGGTGAAAATGGCGATTGTCGGCGGTACGGCGCTTATAATGTTCATTTTGTTGATTGTATTTTTAAAGATCGATCAACGCCGTTCGTGGTTGCGTTTCGCGCTGGTATTGATTATTGCCGGCGGTTTGGGTAATTTTATCGATAGAGTATACTATCAAGTATGGGATCCCGCGACGGACGCGGTTATTCGTGACGGCGTACGCGATATGGTGTATTTGAACGTATTTTTCGATTTTGGCGTTTGTAACTTTGCCGATTTCTTTATCTGTATCGGTGCGGCAACGTTCGTACTTAGTATGCTGTTCTTGGACACCGACGCGCTCATTCCGCTTGGAAAATATAAAGCGCTTGCCAAAGCCGCAGACGAAAAAGCGGAAGAAAAACGCGAATTAAAGGCGGCGGCAAAAGCGGCGAAAGTAGCGGAAAGACGGAAAAGGAAACAAAAATAATGGATAAACGGCTGTTCGTTGCGGAAACGCCTTATAAACGAATCGACGTATTTTTAAGCGAACAAACGGACGAGTTTACCCGTTCTCGGCTGAAAAAGTTTTTAGAAGACGGCAACGTTTGCCTAAACGGCGTCATCGTGAAAAAGGCGGGTACGGACGTAAAGGCGGGGGACGCAGTCACACTCAACGTGCCCGACGTTTTGCCCTATCGCGTGCAGGCGGAAAATATTCCCATAGATATCGTGTATCAAGACAGCGATTTCGCGGTGGTCAACAAACCGCAAGGCATGACGGTGCACGTGGGGAACGGGAACGAGCAAGGCACGCTCGTCAACGCGCTTTTGTACGCGCTGGATCGTTTAAGCGGAGTGGGCGGCGTGTTGCGACCGGGAATCGTGCATCGAATCGATAAAGACACTTCGGGTTTGCTCGTAGTGGCGAAAAACGACAAAGCGCACGTTTCACTCGCTACGCAAATCGCGCAAAAAACCTGTCATAGAACGTATTTTGCCTTGCTGGAAGGTAACTTAAAACAAGATAGCGGTAGAGTAGTGACCGATATCGGCCGTCATCCCACCGAGCGTTTGAAAATGGCGGTTTTGCCAAACGGAAAAGGCAAAGTAGCCATTACCGATTATCAAGTGGTTGCGCGTTTTGGCGCAGACTTTACCCTTTGTAAATTTATCTTGCAAACGGGCAGAACGCATCAAATCCGCGTACACGCCAAGCATTTGGGACACCCCGTTGCTTGCGATCCCGTATACGGGTATAAAAAACAAAAATTGTCGGCAAACGGTCAGCTTTTGCACGCTTGGCAATTAGAGCTCGACCACCCGACAAGCGGGGAAAGAATGACGTTCAACGCGCCCCTGCCCCCTGCATTTTCAGAAATTTTACAAAAACTTTGTAAACGCTACGACGTGGATACGCAAGCGTTTAACGAGATTTTTTAAGTTGGGATATTTATGTTAAAAATCGCAAAAGTACAACGCAAATCTTTAGCCGCACAACTCGGCTTGGAAACGGGCGACGAAATTTTATCGTTCGATTCTTTTGCGTGCGAAGACGAACTCGATTACTTATATTATTTAGAAACGACCTCTTTTTCTATGGAAGTGCGCGATCATAGAACGGGCGCGGTTTCTACCGTACAGGTGGAAAAGGAAGAGGGAGAAGATATCGGTTTGACGTTTGAAAAGCAGGAAAAAATAAAGACCTGCCATAACCGTTGCGTGTTTTGTTTCGTGGACCAAATGCCCAAAGGGATGCGCGAGAGTTTATACGTCAAAGACGACGACTATGCAATGAGTTTTACCTGCGGTAATTTCGTTACCCTCACGAACGTGGACGACGAATGCTTAAAGCGTGCCATCCGCTTAAAATTATCGCCCTTGTACGTGTCCGTGCATACGATGAACCCCGATTTGCGCGTAAAATTATTGCGCAACCGTTTCGCTGGGAAAATCGTGGAACAAATCGACCAGCTCGCAAAAGGCGGAATAGAGCTGCATTGTCAAGCGGTTATCGTGCCAAATGAAAACGACGGGGAAGAGCTTGCGTATACCGCGCGGGAACTTTTTAAATATTATCCCACCGTACGCGATTTGGCGTGCGTGCCGACGGGTTTGACGAAATACCGCGACGGCTTGTACAAAATCGACGACGTGGATAAAGCGTACAGCGAAAAACTGCTCGATTTGGTGGATGCATTAAACGCGGAATTTGGCGTAAACTTTCTTTTACCCGCCGACGAATATTTCGTCAAAGCGGAACGCGAAACCAAGCCGATGGAATTCTACGGCGACTTTTCGCAAATTGAAAACGGCATCGGTTTAACCACTCAATTTTTGTCTAACGCACAAGTTAGGTTGCAAGAACTTATTATAAACGCGGGGGGCAGGTATGCGTTGAAACGCAAAAAGACCTGTTTGCTCGTTTGCGGCGTGAGTGCGGGGAAAACGAAGTCGGATCGTAGCCATGTCGTTCTGTGAGCCAAGG
>JAZSMB010000106.1:0-4793 GCA_045535685.1 Candidatus Scatosoma sp. | reverse complement strand
GTAAGAACGCTGGGTTGGAAGAAATTACCGCAGGCGAACTTTACATCGACGGTAAGCTTATGAACAACGTTATCCCTAAGGATAGAGATATCGCGATGGTATTCCAAAACTACGCGCTTTATCCCCACATGACCGTTTACGATAACATGGCGTTCTCGTTGAAACTTAGAAAAGTGCCCGCAGAAATCATCAACCAAAAGGTTAAAGCGGCTGCGCAAATTTTGGGTATTACCGACTATTTGACCAGAAAACCCAAAGCACTTTCGGGTGGTCAACGTCAACGCGTTGCGCTTGGTCGTACCATCGTTCGTGAACCCAAAGTATTCTTGCTTGACGAACCTTTGTCCAACCTCGACGCAAAACTCCGTGCGTCCATGAGAACGGAAATTTCTAAATTGCACGCTCGTCTTGGTACGACGTTCATCTACGTTACCCACGACCAAATCGAAGCTATGACGATGGGTACGCGTATCGTCGTTATGAAAGACGGTTTCATGCAACAAGTAGATACCCCGCAAAACTTGTACGATTATCCTATCAATCAATTCGTTGCAGGGTTCATCGGTACGCCTCAAATGAACTTCTTCAAAGGTTGTACGCTTCATTCGAAAGACGGCAAAGTTTACCTTCGTATAAACGAAGATAACAGCATTATCCTTCCTAAGAGCATCGTTGCAAGAATTAAAAACATCAACGAATATTTGGATACCGACAAGAAAGTTACGCTTGGCGTTCGTCCCGAAGATATTCACCAAGATCAACTTTTCATCTCCAACTCGCCTGATACCGTTGTTCGCGCACGTATCGAAGTTATCGAAAAGTTGGGTGCTGAAACGCAAATTTATTGCGAGTTCAACTATAACTCCACCGAAAATACGATTATCGATAACGATTCGCAAGCGATCGCGAAAATTTCCAACCGTGCGGTTGTGAATTTGAACGAAGTAGTTGACCTTGCTATCGACGCGCACCACCTTCATATGTTCGACGCAGATACCGAAGCGTCCATCTTGGAAAGAGACGAAGGTTACGAAGTAATCGAAGCGAACGCAGAAGGCGCGGCTTACGTTCCTCCTACAGCGCAAGAAATGCGTGCGATTTTGGACGCGGCTCGCGTGGTAACCAAGGAAATGAAAGCGCAAGCAAGAAAAGACGCGAAGATGGAAAAAGCACAAGCAAGGAACGACGCAAAGCGTATGGCGAAGATTGCTGCATTGGAAGCAAAAGCTGCTGCAAAAGCTGCGGAAGAAAATGCAGAAGAACCTACCGACGCAGAATAATCGCTTATAACTACAAATATGTAGCCACTTGCCACAAGGCAAGTGGCTTTCTTTTTTAACGGCGTCGCCTTATTTTGATATCGGCGTATAAACTTTACCCAAACCGTCCATAATCGATAAGACAAGAAAAATGAAAACCAACCCGTGCCCTTTTTACATATAATATAGAGAGGGAGTAGTTGGATTTTCAAAAGAGGTATGGTTATGAACGTCAAAAGAGGGGAGTTGTATTATGCCGACTTATCTCCCGTTGTGGGGAGTGAACAGGGCGGTATTCGACCGGTACTCGTCGTGCAAAACGACGTGGGAAATAAATATTCGCCTACCATCATTGCGGCGGCGGTGACGAGCAAAATCAATAAAGCAAAACTTCCCACGCATATCGAACTCCCGTCGGCGTACGGGCTGGTCAAAGACAGCGTTATTTTGTTGGAGCAAATCCGCACTTTGGATAAACGCCGCCTAAAAGAACGGATCGGCGAGTTGCCTCCCGCTACGATGAATCGCGTCAATCGGGCGATTTTGATTAGTTTAGGCTTTCCCGTGCAGGCGGAACAATCTGAAAATACGCCTTGACGTAAAAAACGTGCAAATTGTCGATTTTTTTTGAAACAACGACAAATTGCGCGTCTTTTTTTATCGTATAATATTCGCAGTTTTGCATGGGAGGCAAAGGATGAAAATGTATAAACGAACCGATTATAATCGGTGGATGATTTACGCTGCGTTTACGTTTGCGTTGGCTTGTTTGCAATACGTAGGCGAAAATGCCGAGCCGCTCGGGCTCGCGTTGGTTTTTGCGATGAACGCTTCTGGCCTTTCGCCGCTCGTTTCTGCACTTGTGTATTTTGGCGTTTCGTTTTTGCACGCGCGGGGGTGGAGTATTATTTTATGCTTTGGACAAGCCGCGCTAACGTGTTGCGGCGGATACGTGGGGCGGCGCTTAAAAGCACGGCAGGCGCGAAACGCTTGGTTGTTTCCGTCGCTGTGTTTATCGTTGTCGCTGGGTGGATACGTAGCGTTTGCGCCGTTTACCGCGTATATCCTGCCGTCGCTCGTCGGTATGGCGATAGACGATTTCGTGCAAAAGGCAATGATTGCCGCGCTGATTTTTTTACTTTCGGCGGTATTTTCCGTTGCGGTAAAAGCACTTTTGAAAAAGTGTTTAAAGTGCCGTTTGCATGGCGACGAGATTGTTTTTTGTAGTTTGTTTTTCGTACTCGTTGGAGTAGGAATTTGTAAACTTTTAAGCGTGAACGCGTACATGGGTATCGCATTATTTATTTTATTGACCTTTTCTTGCGCAACCAAAGACGCAACGACGCTGTTTTGCGCGTTTATATTAAGCGTACCGCCTTTGCTCGTTACGGGGCTTTCTCCCGAGCGGTTTTTTGTCTACGGTATCGCGATTACGCTGTTTATCAAACAAGGTCGGCTGCCCGCAACGCTTGCCGCTTTGGGCGTATTTTTTGCGTACGGTTATTTTGACGGACTGTATGCGTATGAAACGCAATTTTTAGTGCCTGCCATACTCTCGGCGGTATTACCTGCGCTGCTTTATATACTCGTTCCCATTCCGCTTATCAAAAAATTAGAAAACAAAGTGGTGTTTTATCGAGAAAAGCATTTATCGCGTATTGCCATCAACCGCAACCGCGCGGCAATCGGCGAGCAGTTATTTGAAATTGCCGCCGTGTTTCGCGAAATTCAAACGGCGTTTTCCACGCTTGGAACGACGGAAGCCGAGCAAGGCGCAAGGGAATACATACGCGGGTTGGTCGTCAGCGAAGTGTGCCGTTCGTGCGCACAGTACCGTGCCTGTCAAAAAAAGGGCGCGCACGAGGATATCGGAAAGTTGGTGGAAGTAGGTTGTTTGAAAGGTAGAGCGAACTTAATGGATATACCCACTCGTTTGGCGGACGCGTGTATCAACCAAAGCGGGGTTTTGTATGCAGTCAATCGACAGCTCAACGATTATCAAAAATATATGACGGAAACGGAGAACGCGGCAAACGGCAGGGCGCTACTTGCGGGGCAAGCGCAGGGCGTAAGCGAAATTTTAAAAAATTTAGCCGTTGAACAGAGCGAGCCGCTGAAAATGTACACGGAAAAAGAACGTGCGTTGAGCGTTGCGCTTTCGAATGCAGGTATCGTGTGTTCGGAAGTGCTCGTTTACGGGGAAGAAGATAACCTCACTTTATCTTTGATTACGTTTGGGAAAGCGGACGTGAAAAAGATTGCGGCGGTGGCAAGCGCACAATTTTCCGCGCCGATGATGATTTCGAGGCGCATTTCACTCTCGCGCGATAAATATTGCTGCATTTTACGCAAAAAACCCCTTTACGACGCGGCGTTTGGGGTGGCTTGTACGAAAAAAACGGGCGAAAAAGCGAGTGGGGATACCCATTCGGTTATCAAAATCGACGAGCGCAAGTTTATGGTCGCACTCTCGGACGGAATGGGGAGCGGTGAATACGCGCGCAAAGTTTCGGAAACGACGATTACGCTTTTGGAAAGTTTTTACCGTGCGAAAATGCCGCAAAGTACCGTTTTAAACGCGGTGAACCGTCTGCTTGCTTTTAGTAAAGAGGAAACGTTCGCCTGCGTGGATATTGCGGTAGTGGATTTGGACGAGGGGCGCGCGGATATCGTTAAAATCGGCTCGCCCGTAGGATTTATTTTGTCGGGGAATACGGTAAAAGTGCTGGATAGCGCGTCGTTGCCGCTGGGAATTTTGGATTGTTTGCACCCTGAAACTTCCAGCTACGAGCTTTCTGAAAACGACGTATTGCTGTTTTTGAGCGACGGGATTACGGGCGCGTACGGTTCTACGACCGATTTATACGACGCATTGAAAAATGCGCCTATATCCAACCCGCAAGAACTTGTGGATACCCTTTTGCAAAATGCGCTTTCCGCTTACGGCGGCGTTGCAAAAGACGATATGACGGCGGTTGCCGTGCGGCTTTTTAAGAACGTAGCGTAAGCGATGAAAAAACAAAAAAAACACCTGCCTCCCTTAAACAAAGGAGGCAGGTATGCGTTGAACGCGCTTTTTATGGTTTAGATGATACAACGTTCGTCTTTTGCAGGGAGCGAATCGAGTTCTTTTTTCTTTTCTGCGTAGCCTGCTTTGCCAAGCAATGCAAACGTTGCCTTTTTACCTTCTTCAACGCCCGGTTGGTTGAAGGTGTCGATATTCAGCATTGCGCCTGCGTAAGCCGTTTGTAATTCGAACAAGAACAAAAGCTGTCCAAGGGTGAACGCATTCAGCTCAGGAATCCAAAGGGTATAATTCATTCTGCCGGCTTTGGTAAGCGCATACGCCGTTGCGGCGTTTTCCGCTTGAATGAGTTCTTCCATCGTATGACCGCCCAAGAACGCCACGTCGGGGATATTTTCGCAACCGTGGGGGATAGGCATTTCGCACGCGTATTTTTTCAGCGACAAGAAAGTAACTACCTTATCGAAAGGACCTTCGGTGTAGAGCTGTACTTGCGAGTGTTGATCGGT
>JAZSMB010000135.1:0-2687 GCA_045535685.1 Candidatus Scatosoma sp. | reverse complement strand
GAAAAACTTAAAAGACGGAAAGGATAGAACGCGTCCTGCTTTGCAAATTGAAGAAATTTACGAATACGATATCGACGGCACGCGCGAAGAATTGGAAACGGCTTGCCAAAATGCAGATTTCGTATTTAATCTTGCAGGCGTCAACCGTCCGCAAACGCAAGAAGAGTTTATGCAGGGGAATTTTGGCTTTGCGTCCACTTTGCTGGATACGCTGAAAAAGTATCAAAACGCTTGTCCCGTGATGCTTTCGTCCTCTATCCAAGCAACGCTCATCGGGCGGTACGGAGAAGGCGAGTACGGAAAAAGCAAAAAGGCAGGGGAAGAACTCTTTTTTAAGTGCGAACGGCAAGGCGGGGGGCAGGTATGCGTTTACCGTTTCCCCAACTTGTTTGGTAAGTGGTGTCGACCGAATTATAACAGCGCGGTAGCGACCTTTTGTAATAACGTAGCGAACGATTTGCCGATTACGGTAAACGACAGGGCGATTGCGCTGGAACTTCTATATATTGATGATTTGGTGGAAGAAATGCTTAACCTGCTCGAAGGTAAGGGGCATCGCTGCGATTACGACGGGTTAACGCCTGTTGCAAGTGAAACGGGCAGATATTATTTCGTGCCGACGACGCATAAGGTCACGCTTGGCGAAATCGTTGATTTGCTTTACGAATTCCGCAAACAAAGCGAAACGCTTGTGATGCCCGAAATTCCGCAGGGGAGTTTTGCGAAAAAGCTGTATTCCACGTATTTGAGTTATTTACCCAAAGAAAAAGTTGCGTTTGAGTTGAAGATGAACGAAGACGCGCGCGGTAGCTTTACCGAACTTTTGAAAACGGAAAAGTGCGGACAATTCAGCGTAAATATTTCTAAGCCCGGCATTACCAAAGGACAGCATTGGCACAATACCAAATGGGAATTTTTCATCGTAGTTGCGGGGCGTGGTCTAATTCAGCAACGCAAAATCGGCACGGACGAGGTGTTGAATTTTGAAGTGAGCGGAGAAAAAATTCAAGCGGTGCATATGTTGCCTGGCTACACGCACAATATCATCAATCTTTCGCAAACGGAAAATTTAGTGACGGTAATGTGGGCGAACGAACAATTTGACGCAAATAAACCGGATACGTTTTTTGAGGTGGTAGAATAATGGAAAAGAATATCAAATTAGATTACAGCGACGTGAAATTTAAAGACAACGGTAAGTTGAAACTGCTCATTATCGTGGGCACGCGACCGGAAATTATTCGTCTGGCGGCGGTTATCAATAAATGCCGTCAATACTTTGACGTAGTGCTTGCGCATACGGGGCAAAACTACGATTATAACTTAAACGGCGTGTTTTTCAAAGATTTGCAACTTGCCGATCCCGAAGTGTATATGGACGCGGTGGGCGACGACCTTGGCGCGACGGTGGGGAATATTATCAACTGCTCGTATAAGCTTATGAATGCAATCAAGCCGGACGCGCTGTTGATTTTGGGGGATACCAACTCCTGTCTTTCCGCGATTGCGGCAAAGCGTTTGCATATTCCTATTTTCCATATGGAAGCAGGCAATCGTTGCAAGGACGAATGTTTGCCCGAAGAAACCAACCGTCGTATCGTGGATATCATCTCCGACGTGAATTTGGCGTACAGCGAGCACGCGCGCAAATACTTGCACGAATGCGGCTTGCCCAAAGAACGCACCTACGTAACCGGTTCGCCGATGGCGGAAGTGTTGCACCAAAACTTGGAAAAAATTGAGGCGAGCGACGTTTTAACGCGTCTTGGTTTGCAAAAGAAAAAATACATTTTGCTTTCTGCGCACAGAGAAGAAAATATCGACACGGAAAAGAATTTTATCAGCTTGTTTACGGCGATCAATAAGCTTGCGGAAAAGTACGATATGCCGATACTCTATTCTTGCCATCCCAGAAGCAGAAACCGTTTAGAAAAGAGTGGGTTTGTGCTGGATAAACGCGTAATGCGCAACGAACCGCTTGGCTTCCACGACTATAACAATCTGCAAATGAACGCGTTTGCGGTTGTATCGGATAGCGGAACTTTGCCCGAAGAAAGTTCGTTTTTTACCAGCGTGGGTAAACCGTTCCCTGCCGTATGTATCCGTACGAGTACCGAACGCCCCGAAGCGCTGGATAAAGCGTGCTTTATCTTGGCGGGGATTGATGAAACGAGCTTGCTGCAAGCGGTGGAAACGGCGGTTGAGCTTACCCAAGACGGCGCGCACGGTATTCCCGTACCCGATTACGTAGAAGAAAACGTTTCGACGAAGGTTGTAAAAATTATTCAATCTTATACGGGCGTGGTTAATAAAATGGTTTGGAGAAAATAATTGGAAGGTAGCGATAAAATGGATGAAAAAGAAATCCAACGCGCATTGATAGAAATTTTGCACGCCACCGTCAACGAAACGCAAGCGGACGAAATGCTGAAACAAAAAATGACGACGGAAGCTATTTCCGCAGTTTATCGTTTGGCGAAAAAGCACGATTTGGCGCACGTCGTTTCGTATTTCGTTTATCATAATCAAATCCAAGTAGAGAAAGAACTTGCGCAAAAGTTGCAACGCGAAGAATTACTCTCCGTGTATCGGCACGAGCAAATGAAAGCGGCTTTTGAGGAGATTTGCGAAACGTTCGAGCAGGCGAATATTGCCTACGTGCCGCTCAAACGAAGTCGGAGGCCAAG
>JAZSMB010000118.1:0-3384 GCA_045535685.1 Candidatus Scatosoma sp. | reverse complement strand
GTCGGCAAAAAATAAATAGGATGGATACATATGATAACTCACGGCAATGAAATTAAGTTGTTCTCTGGCAATTCTAATCGTGAACTGGCTCAAGCCATTGCGAAAAAGCTCAATACCGAGCTTGGCGAAGTGGAAGTAACTACATTCTCCGACGGCGAAATCAACGTGCATATTGCGGAAACTGTCCGCGGTAGAGACGTGTTCATTATTCAATCGACCTGTTCTCCCGTCAACGATAACTTGATGGAGCTTTTGATCATGATCGACGCGGCAAAACGTGCGTCGGCAGGTCGTATCACGGCGGTTATACCTTATTTTGGCTACGCTCGCCAAGACAGAAAAGCGCGTTCGCGCGATCCCATTACGGCAAAACTCGTGGCAAATCTTCTTACCGAAGCGGGGGCAGACCGCGTACTCACGATGGATTTGCACGCAGACCAAATTCAGGGCTTTTTCGATATCCCCGTAGATAACCTCTTGGGCGGACCTACCCTGTATAATTACTTTGCAAAACAAAATAACATTGACGTAGTTGTCGCTCCCGACTTAGGTAGTGTAAAACGTTCGAGAAAAGTAGCGGAAAAATTCGGCGTTCCCATCGCAATCATCGATAAGCGCCGTCCCAAAGCAAACGTTATGGAAGTTATGAGCATCATCGGCGACGTTAAAGGCAAGAGATGCCTGATGATCGACGACATGATCGATACCGCAGGCACGCTTTGCCAAGGCGCGCAAGCCATCAAAGATGCAGGCGCACTCGAAGTATATGCAGGCTGTACGCACGCGGTATTAAGCGGTCCGGCAGTCGAACGCTTGGAAAAATCGGCGATTACAAAACTCGTGATGCTCGATACCATTCACTTGCCTGAAAATAAGAAGTTGGATAAATTTGAAGTATTGTCGGTAGCGGACATTTTCGCCGCGGCAATCGAAAACGTATATCTTGACAAACCTATGTCCAAGTTATACGATTGATAAAGAAACTACCAAAGACGTTGCCGCCGCTTGTAAAAACGGCGGCACTTCTCACGATAAAGGAAGAAAAGATATGTATTTGATCGTAGGGCTTGGAAATCCCGATAAACAATACGAAAAAACCTTTCATAATATGGGCTATATCGCCGTAGGCGACGCCGCGGATATTTTGAACGTCAAATTCAAAAAGAAAGAATGCGAAGCGTCGGTTGCCGAAGCGTATATCGGCGGTGAAAAGGTAATTTTGGCGCGCCCGCTTACTTATATGAATAATTCTGGCAGAGCGGTGAAACAACTCATGTCCAAGTATAAAATACCGCCCGAAAATTTGATCGTTATTTACGACGATTACGATTTGCCTAAAGGCAAAGTGCGTATTCGTGCGAGCGGTAGTGCAGGCACGCATAACGGTATGCGCAGTATCATCGGCGAAACGGGTTTAACTTCTTTTGCGCGTATTCGCGTAGGGATTCGCGATGAGGAAGTAAATATTCCCATCATCCATTACGTGCTCGCTGAGGTCAAAAAAGACGATTACGAGCTGTTTGCAAGCGCTTGTAGAAAAGCGGGCGAGGCGGCGGTTTGCTTTGCAAAAGGTACTACCATTGATCGTGTAATGGGGCAATTTAACTAATATAAAAACGGAAAGAGTATGAAACGGAACTTTTTTCAATTTGAAAACATTGGCGGGGAATACCCTCAGCTTAATGACGATATCCGTCGTGGCACGCCCACGGCGGTTTTCGGCGTTTCCGACTCTTTGAAACATTTTATCGCAGGGCTTATCGACGGCAAAGTTATTTACGTAACCGCAGACGGTATTTCCGCGAAAAAGGCGGCGGAAAATATAGCCGCGTTATCGGGCAAA
Organism: Candidatus Scatosoma sp.; assembly: GCA_045535685.1. Classification (GTDB taxonomy): domain Bacteria; phylum Bacillota; class Clostridia; order Christensenellales; family Borkfalkiaceae; genus Scatosoma. Next base: position 1,541 of record JAZSMB010000118.1, on the reverse strand, counting down.
AAAACGGAAATTTTAGCGGCGAAAGACGAAGTTTTACTCTATCGTAGGGCACTTTCAAAAGACGCGCTTTTCAAGCGTATCAAAGGTATTCACGCCTTACGAAACGATTGCGAAGTGATTGTCGCCGAGATAGACGCGCTTATTCAATTATTCCCCAAACGCCTGCCCGTTTTATCGCTGGTTGAAGGGGAAGATTTCGACTTTTTGTCGTTACCTGCGCGGTTGGTGGAAATGGGCTATGCACGTAGCCACGAAGTAGAAACGGAAGGGGTGTTTGCCTTGCGTGGAGATATACTCGATATATTCCCCGTAGGCGCGGAAAACCCCGTGCGCGTAGATTTTTTCGGGGATACCGTTGAGAAAATTAAACCGTACGATTTGGTGACGGGCGCGCGACTGAATAGCGTTAAAAATTTGCAAATTTTATCGGCAACCGACGTGGTTGTGTCGGAAAATGATAAACTGCGTTTACAAAGCGAACTGGAAAAGGGGGTTAAAGCGTTCAAAACGAGTGACGCCTATGCGCGCGCGTGCGAGATTAAAGACGAAATTTTATCGCAAGAGCAAGTTTCTTCGTCTTTCGTTTTACCGCTGTTGGAAAATAGTTGCGACTTTTTCTCGCTTTTGCCGGAAAATGCGGTACTCCTTTTTGACGAAGGGAAAACGCTTTGGGATAAATTAAACGGTTTGTATCAAGAACACGAACAACGGTTTGTACGCTTGAAAGAAGGCGGCGAAGCGTTCGATTTTTCGCTCGCACAATACGTGGATAAAGCGCGGTTTTTAGATAAAATATCCAAATTCCGCCGTGTGGCGCTGCAAACGTTTACAGGGAATCCGTTTTTATTTGAACCGCTTAAAATTTACAACTTCAAATCCACGCCGATTGCAAAGTATCTCAACGGTTTCCCTGCGCTTTTGACGGATATTCAAAACTGGAAAAAGGGCGGTTATCGCGTGCTTTTATATTGCGGTGAAAACGCGCGTGCGATCAAAATGACGGAAAATTTATCCGAAAGCTATATTTCCACCGTCAAATTACCCGACGATTTAACCGATTTTAAGGGCGTTTGCGTGTTGGACGATAAGCTGGATAAAGGATTCGTTTTGCACGAGTGTAAACTTGCGGTAATCGGCGCAAGCGATTTGTATACCAAAACTCCCGATACCCGTCGAATTCGCCGTAAACGCGGAGATATGTTCTCTGCGCCCGAAGTGGGCGATTTCGTCGTGCACGAAACGCACGGCGTCGGCAAAGTCGTAGGTATGCAAAAAATCGAAACGACGGACGGAACGAAAGAATACGTTGCGCTTGCCTATAAAGACGGCGATATGCTGTACGTACCTGCCGAGTGTATGGATTCGCTGTCCAAATACGTGGGGGATAGCAATCCGCATTTGAGTAAAATCGGCGGTGCGGAGTTTGAACGGGTAAAAGCGCGGGTAAAAGCGTCGCTGAAAAAGTTGGCGTTCGACTTAAAAGCGCTTTACGCCGAACGTACCGAACGAAAGGGGTATAAATTCCCTGAAAATCAAGCGTT
>JAZSMB010000171.1:0-4170 GCA_045535685.1 Candidatus Scatosoma sp. | reverse complement strand
AGCGAGTGCAGGACAAATTGAAATCGAGGGAGATTTGGTGGTGCACGCGTGCGTGCTTGCAAGCGATGAAAAAATCGTTTCGTACGAACGGCTGTTTCCTTTTTCTATGCAAATCCCTTGCGACGAGGCGTTTGGAAACGTACAGGCAAGCGCGCGGGTACTGATAAAATCGGTTGCGCTTAGCGTGGGCGCGGACGAAGAGAAAAACAAGAGTAAAGTAGTGCTCTCTTATTGTCTTTCCGCCGATTGTTTCTTGCACGCGAGCGAAGAAATTTCCGTTGTTTCCGACGCGTTTTGCAAAGAGGCGCACGTATCGCTCAAATCGGTAAACGATGGGGGCAGGTATTTGACGAACGTGGAAAAAGCCACGCAAAGGGTAGGGGGCGTGTGCGCGGTAGGCGGCGAAGTGGAAAGCGAATACCGCTTAGAAGCGACTTTACTTCCGCGCGTGCAATTACAATGCGTAAAAGAAGACGGCGCGTTTTTTGCCGAGGGCGCGCTAACGGCAATTTTGCTTTTTAAATCGGAAGATAACGGCTTAAAAACCAGCACTTTAACCTTGCCCGTTCGCTTTCCTATCGATTGCAAGAACGCGGACGAGATCGCAATCGACGCACTCGTTTGCGGGTTAAACGTGCGCCGTCAAAAAAGCGGTCAAACGGAGGCGGAGGCTACGTTGCAGCTTTGCTTGCGTGGCTACGCCTTGCGCGAGTGGTCGTATTTGAGCGAGGTGCAAGAGGGCGAGTGCTACCCGCCCAGCGACGCGGCGATTTCGCTGTTTTCGCTCCGCGCAGGCGAAACGCTTTGGGAGGCGGCGAAACGCTTAAAACAATCGCCTAAGGAGCTGCAAGCAAGCAACGCCGCAATCGAATTTCCCGTAAAAACGGACGCGAACGTGCTTATTTATAAGCAAATTCGATAAAAAAGCCAAAAAAAATGCTTTTAAGGTATTGAAATTTTGTTGATAATATGGTAAAATACGGATAGGAAGAACGCACGCGGCGGAGTGATTCTCCGCCGCGAATTTTAGACGGTAAATTGACCAAAGCAAGGGGCGAGTATGGCGGTTCGTATCAAAGCGTACGCAAAAATCAATCTCACGCTGGATATTATCGGCAAAGTGGGGCAATATCACGAACTCGACTCGGTCGTAGCAACCGTCGATTTGTTCGATTATATCGTTTTACGCAAACGCAAGGACAAGCACTCGTTCGTGACGATGCGCGGTTTGGGCAGCGAGAGTATTCCCCCCGAAAAAAACAACGCGTGGAAGGCGGCGGAATTATTTTCCGAGGCGTTTGGCGTGAACGGCGCGGATATTACGGTGTATAAAAATATCCCGCTTGGCGCAGGGCTTGGCGGTTCGTCCGCGGACGCGAGCGGGGTGTTGCGCGGAATGGCAAAACTGTACAAAATCGACGACGAAATGAAGCTGGCTCAGCTTGCCGACGAGCTTGGCAGCGATACGCGGTATATGCTTTCCGGCGGTTTTGCGCGTATGCGCGGACGGGGCAATCAAATAGAAAAATTACCCGTTTCGCCTACTTTGCACTTCGTTTTATTACTCCCGCGCGAGCCTGTTTCTACGGCGGAGTGTTATCGTCTATTCGACGAACGAGGTGGCGTAGTAAAAACGCAAACCGCAAGCGAGAAGTTGGTAGAATTATTATTAAAAAATCGTATAAACGAGTGGGGCAGGTATTTAACGAACGATTTATATATGCCGGCAACTTTGCTCAATACACAGGTGAAAAACGCGTTGGAAACGGTACAAAACTTATCCCCGATAGGTGCAACGATGACCGGCTCGGGGAGCGGAGTTATCGCGTTATTTGAAACGAGAGAATTATGCGAATGGGCGAAAAGCCGCATTCGCGGGAAATGGAAAACGATGGTAATAAAAACGCTTGATCCGCAGAAAAGAATAAGCGGTTGGCGTAGTCCGTTTGCCCTTTCCCAAGACGAAATAGAAAACGCACTTCAATAAGGAGAAAAGTTATGGAAGAAAGAATCATCGACGACGAATACGGCAGAGGCGTTCGCTTGAAAAAGACGGAAAACGGCTACGTGGACGTAACGGACGAAGAACTGGAAAACGAAGAGGACGAAAGCGTAGAAGAAGCGCTTTTCGAATTCCCCGTTTTTGACGAAAATACGGACGATGAAGAGTTGGCTACTCTTACGCCCGAAGAGGCGATCGCACTCAAAAAACGCCGTGAAGAAGAAGCGGCGGCGCGTAAAAGAGAGTACGAAAAACTTTGCGCGGAGGGCAACGAGCATTTGGACGCGGGCAGTTTCCATACCGCCGAGTTAAAATTTGAAAAGGCGCTGATGTTGGACGAGGAGGCAACCGACGCGTCGGTGGGTTACTGGCGCGCCAAAACCGCCGACTTTGCCCACCCCGACGCACTTGTGAGCGAGTACGCCGATTCGAGTATCGAAAGTTTAGAGTTTGACCTTGGCGACAAAGCGACGGATATTTTACGCGAACGGTATCACAAAGTATTCCGTGCTCGAATTGCCGAGCTTGAAGAGGAAGAACAACCGCTCGTGGAGCAAATCGAAGAAAAACAAATCAAACGCCGCGCCGTCATCAAAGAGCGGTTAAAACGCTCGGCGATTACCACCGCGATTGCGGCGATTCCCACGCTGGCGCTGTTGATTATGACGATTGTATTCGGTTTAAAAATTGCAAGTGTAGCGGACGATCGGTATATTATGCCTACGATTATCCTCGGTGCGGTCTTTTTCGTGGTATTTATCGTGTTTGTGCTCATTGCCAACAAACTGATCAACAACTTGCGCATGTACCGCAAAAACGAACGAATTTCCGCCAGCGACGACGGGCGCAGATTGATGCAAATCCGCGATTATAAAACCATTTACGAGGCGTTATTGCCTATCAACACGCCGAGTGAAAACATGCAAGCGGAATGCGAAGCGGACGAAGAATAAAAACGGCGAAAATGAAAAAAAGTAGACAAAAGCGTGCATTTCGCGCGCAAGGACGGGATTTATCCCGTCCTTTTTGCATATAAGCGGTTGCATTTTCTTGTCTTTGGTGGTATAATAGGTGAGAGGACGACTATGAAAAAATTATTTACTTATTTCAAACCGTATAAATGGCAAAGTATGTTAGGGCCGCTCTTTAAACTTTTAGAGGCGACGTTTGAACTGCTCGTGCCGTTCATCGTTGCGCTGATTGTGGATAAAGGGCTGGGCGCACGTATTGCAGGCGGTTATCCCAACGCTGATAAGGGATATATCGTGCAAATGTGCTTGATTTTGGTCGGTTTTGGCTTGTTCGGCTTTTTGTTTGCCGTCATCGCGCAATACTTCGCCGCGAAAACGGCAACGGGCGTATCGGCGTCCGTCCGCTTTGCGCTCTTTAAAAAAATTCAATCGCTGTCCTATCGCGATATCGACAAAATCGGCACTTCCACCCTGCTCACGCGTATGACGGGGGACGTCGACAAATTTCAATCGGGCGTGAATTTGGCGTTGCGGTTATTCTTGCGCTCGCCGTTTATCGTATTCGGCGCGATGATCACGGGCGCGCTGATCGATCCGCAATCCATCGGCGTATTTTCACTCACCGTGTTCGTGCTGGCGCTCGTCGTATTCGCGGTTATGCTCGTATGTATGCCGCTGTATAAAAAATCGCAAGCGAAATTAGACCAAGTACTCCTTTCCACCCGCGAAAATTTATCGGGGGCAAGAGTGCTGCGTGCATTCTGCCGTGAAGAGAATGAAAAACAATCGTTCTCCGCGCGCAACGGCGCTCTGACCAAAGAACGCAAGTTCGTGGGCGCGATTGCGGCAATCACCAACCCGCTCACTTTCGTGCTCGTAAACGCGGGGATCATTTTACTTCTTTACACGGGCGCAATCCGCGTGGATAGCGGTCATCTTTCGCAAGGCAGCGTTATTGCTTTATATAACCTGATGGGGCAAATTTTAATCGAACTTATCAAGCTTGCGAACTTAATCGTCACCGTCACCAAAGCGGCGGCTTGCGGCAGCCGTATCGAAACGGTGTTGAAAATGCAACCGTCCGTGATTTCCAAACGATCAAACGAACCGAAACAACAAGGCGCATTCGTGCGTTTTGAAAACGTGTCCGTGCGCTATAACGAGGGGGCGGACGAGGCGCTTTCTAACGTGTCGTTT
>JAZSMB010000177.1:0-3668 GCA_045535685.1 Candidatus Scatosoma sp. | reverse complement strand
GGCGATAAACTTTTAACGGTAAAAGGCGCGCGCCAAAACAACCTTAAAGATATAACCGTTTCTTTCCCTGTGGGGCTATTTACGGCAGTAACAGGTGTTTCGGGTAGTGGTAAAAGTTCGCTTGTAAACGAAATTTTATATCCTACGCTTGCAAACAAACTTAACGGTGCAAAGGTTAGAGAAGGAAGCTTTGATGAAATTTTAGGCATTGAATATTTTGATAAAATTATTGATATCGACCAATCGCCCATCGGCAGAACGCCGCGGAGTAACCCCGCAACGTACACGGGCGTGTTTAACGCCATTCGCGATTTGTTCTCGATGACGCCGGACGCAAAAGAGCGCGGCTATAAGGCAGGTCGATTCTCGTTCAACGTGTCGGGCGGCAGATGCGAACATTGCTTTGGGGACGGGATTATTAAAATTGAAATGCATTTCTTGCCCGATATTTTCGTGCCGTGCGAAGTGTGCGGCGGTAAACGGTACAACCGCGAAACGCTGGAAGTGAAATACAAGGGCAAGAGCATCGCCGACGTTTTGGATATGACGATCGAAGAGGCGTGTCCGTTCTTTGAGCCGATCCCTGCTATCTATAATAAAATTAAAACGCTCAACGACGTAGGGCTTGGGTATATTAAGCTTGGACAAAGCTCCACAACGCTTTCGGGCGGCGAGGCGCAACGGGTCAAACTTGCCACCGAGCTTGCCAAACGATCAACGGGCAAAACGCTGTATATTTTGGACGAGCCGACGACCGGTTTGCACGCGTACGACGTGGATAAACTGATTAAAATCTTACTCAAATTGCGCGAGGGCGGAAATACGGTGCTTATTATCGAGCATAATTTAGACGTTATTAAAACGGCAGATTATATCATCGATTTAGGCCCTGAAGGCGGCGATAACGGCGGTACGATTGTGTGTCAAGGCACGCCCGAAGAGGTAGCGAACGTGGACGAAAGCTATACGGGACAATTCTTAAAAAAGGTACTGTAAAACATGTTCATCGCATACATGGTATCGCGGAAATGCAAAAAGAGGGACTACAAATGATAAACTTGTGTGAGTTATTACAAATACCTAATGAACGAATTCATGCGTATAAAGTTCATTTTGCAACGGGCTCAACTAATAAAAGGGAGCCGTTTAATGCGTTTTTGATTGATAATTTTAAAGCTTGGCAGGAATGTCAAACAAATAAAAATTTTGGCAGAAAATATATTGTGTCCTTGCTTTATTACGACAAAGACGTTTGGATGTTTGGTGGGGTTTATGAAGTGTTGTCTGCGCAACCCAAGCGTATAGAAAAAGAGAACGGATGGGCGGGTTGGAAGTATGAAACCGTTTTAACCAATCAAGCAAGCGATTATATCGGCAGGGCTTTTTTTAAGTTTAAAAAAGAATTTAGGGCATCTTACCCTGTTTTAGAATTACTGCCCAAAAACGGGCGTCCAATTGCGCAAATGCCATTATCGCATATTTTGGATAAGAGGGTGGCGCTTACCGACTTTTTGGGATTTGACCAAGTAAATATTGATTATAAAACTTTACAACATATCATTTCGGATAATATTTTATCTTGGAAAGCGGCACTATCCAATGTAAAAGGGATTTATCTTATTATGGATACGCTTACAGGCAAACAATATGTGGGTAGTGCGTACGGCGATGATTGCATATGGCAACGGTGGTCAAATTATGCAAAAGATGGACACGGTGGAAACGTCGAGTTAAAAGAACTTTTAAAAAATAATGGGAGTGAGTATCGTTATAATTTTAAGTACTCCATTTTAGAAGTTTGTAATATGAATTTGGGGAACGAGTACATCATCAGTCGGGAAACGCACTGGAAAGAAGTTTTACTTACAAGAAGATTTGGCTTGAATAAAAACTGAGCTCATCGCATACATGGTATCGCGAAAATATAAAAAACTCTCCTTTTTAGGAGAGTTTTTTGTGTTTTAACGGCGTCTGCCGATAAGATAATCTACGGAGCACTCTAAATATTCAGCGATACGTATCAAACGGTCGGTGGATGGCAACGTTTTTCCGCATAACCAATTGTAAAGAGCCGAAGAAGAGATTTTCATCTCGCGTATCATTTTGCCTTGCGAAACGTTTTGCTCTTTCATAATTGTGCGTAAGCGCACACCAAACGGCAATGGCGGATGGAGCGGTTCTTCCGTGTGTATTTCATCCAATCCCAACAAATAATCCGCTGAGCAGGCAAATAACTCTAACAAAGCTAACAAGTTTTCATAAGACGGCAAATGCTTATCGGATAAGTACTCGGATAAGTTCGAGTGCTTAATATTCGTGCGTTTTTCTATTTCCGTGAGCGTCAATTCAGCTTCTTGTATATATTCATTTAAACGGTTGATAAATTTCGACATTTTTCACCAAAAGTAGTTATTCTTCTACAAAATAAGCTACTCTATTTTTAGACAAAACGGTTGCATTGTCTAATTTAAGAGTGATATAATATATATATCAACGTTGAAGAAATACAAAAGGGAGGTAAAACACAAATGAAAATCGAACGTAAAGATTTAGCGGAAGAAATTGCATGTGCAATTCAAGATTTGTTCGTTGCAACCGTTTCGTCAAAGGAAGATACCGTAGAACTTCATTTTTCAGACGGTCAAAGATTTGTCTTAATGGTTAAAGAATTGTAAAAGTTGTAAATACCAAAGAAACACGAAAGAGAAAAACAGCCCTGCAAAAAAAGCAGGGCTGTAGTTTTATATTTTCTTAATTTTAACCGTTCCGCATAGCACGTCCGAGTACGAATACGCCGTTTTCCCTAAAAAATCGTCGTCGTCCGGTTTTACCGTAAACAAGGCGGGATAAATCCCCGATAATACGCCCAAATAACTCACGCTTTTGTTCCTGCCCAAATTCACGCGCACGGCAACCCGTTGCGACGAGCAGCTTTTTACCATTCGTTTAACGTCGGAAATGTTCTTGGTTGGCTTAATCATATAAAAAGTATGCGCGTTTCGTTGCCGTTTTATTCCAACTTTTCCAAAAACCCCAAAAAATGCAAAAACACGTCTATTTTCTTCGCCTTTCGCATACGATAAACAGACGAAAAAACGCAAAAGGGAGTGTAAATATGTCAATCAAACCGCAATATGAATCTTATCGCTATACAGGCGAAATTTGCCGTTTACAAGCACAATCGATGGTCGAGTGTCGTTTACCGGGCAGCGAAATCGGGAGCGTACTTGCCATCAACGCGGTCGCCGTTCCTATGGAAAGCGCGTGCGTGGACGGCGAAGTGCGTTATAGCGGAAAGCTGCTGTTGTGCGTAGTTTACGAAGACGGTGCGCGCAAAATTTGTCGCGTGGAGCGCGGTGTCGAATTTTTCCACAAAGCGGAAGGGAGCAACGTGTCGCCCGCGTGCTTTGCCAAAACGGCGTTGACCTGCGAAAATATTTCCCACCGCCGCGAGGGCTCGGGTTTATATATCTCCGTGGTGGTCGGCGGGACAATTTCCGTATTCGGCGGCAAGCAAATCGAGTATTTGACGGGCGGGGAAAACTTAATCGTACAAAAACAGCCGATACAAGTATATAAAAGTGTGTGCGTATCGGGCGAAACGGAAGGGGAAGACGAATTCGATTGCGATTACGTGGGCGACGTTTTGATGCACGATGAAAGTGCGG
>JAZSMB010000147.1:0-2771 GCA_045535685.1 Candidatus Scatosoma sp. | reverse complement strand
CGCGATAAATTCGCTGTTCGTCGGCTTTTCCGTGCCTAAATATATACGTGCGCCAAATATCGCGTTGATTGCGTCGATGCGTCCACGATTCCACGCTACTTCTATTGCATGGCGAATCGCGCGTTCTACTTTGCTCGCCGTCGTGTTAAAATGTTTCGCAATAGACGGATACAATTCTTTCGTCACGCTATTGATAATGTACGGATGCGCAATAGTCATTTTTATACCTTCGCGCAAATATGCATACCCCTTAATATGCGGCGGGATACCAATAGAAATGAAAATTTCACTAATCTTTTCATCCGCAGTAATCGGCTGACGTTTCGCACAAGGCACTTCGTTCGTCTTCACTTGCTTATCCTTCATAAGTTCGTTGATACGCTCCATTGCGGTAGCTATCGAAAAGGGTTTAACCAAATAATACGATGCGCCTGCCGTTATCGCCTGTTCAATAATTTCATCGTTGGGTAAGCCGCTGGCTACAATCTTGGCATCCGTCCAAGTCTTTTTGATTGCACGAATTACGCCTAACCCGTCTGTGCCTTTCAAAAACATACTAACGATGACCAAATCGGGCTTCGCATTCAAAATTTCTTTAACGCCTGCGTCGCCGTCGTCCCCTGCGTGTAAAACGGTAAATTGTTCGCTGTCGCTTAACGCACTCTTTAATTGCGATAATGCGGCTTGGTTGGATTCCAAAATAATTACGGAATATGCTTTCATGTAACTTTTCTCCTATAAAAAATATATTTTGCCAACAATCAGCTGACAAAATATATTATACACCTTTATTTTTTACATGTAAAGCGATTATTTTACAATATTCAATAATATTTTTCAAAAATCAATAAATATTGTTCAATAATCTGTCGAATTATGTCGAAACCGTTCAATAATCGGTTCATTAAGTCGTTTCGTCGATAAATTCGTCGTACGTTACTTGTCTATCGTACGTTTTGGTTTCATTAATTTCGATGATACGGTTGGCAACGGTATTCATCAACTCTTGGTCGTGCGAAGTGAGCAACATACACCCTTTATAGTGGCTTAAACCGTTGTTGAGCGCAGTAATCGACTCCAAGTCTAAATGGTTGGTAGGTTCGTCGAAAATAAGGAAATTACTGCCTTCCAGCATCATTTTCGCAAGCATACAACGCACTTTTTCGCCACCGGAAAGCACTTTGGCTTGTTTTAACGCCTCTTCGCCGGAGAATAACATTCTGCCAAGCCAACCGCGCAAATATTCTTCGTAGTGGTCGGACGAGTATTGCGAAAGCCACTCCACCAAATTCAAATCGCAACCTTGAAAATATTCGTTATTGTTTTGCGGGAAATAGGAAACGGAAATGGTTTTCCCCCAACGGATCGTACCGCTGTCCGGTTGTTCCTTGCCCATCAAAATATCGTAAAGCATGGTAAGCGTCGTACTCTTATCCGATACGATACCGATTTTTTCGTCGTGTTGCACGGTAAAGGATACGTCTTTAAAATACCCTTCCTTGGTAAGCCCTTCCACCATCAAAATATCGTTACCGATATCTTTTTCAAATTTAAAATCGATATACGGATATTTACGCAAAGACGGCTTGAAATCGTTAATCGTCAATTTTTCAAGCTCTTTCTTTCTCGAAGTAGCTTGACGAGATTTGGAAGCATTTGCAGCAAAACGAGCGATGAATTCTTGTAATTCTTTGGCGCGTTGTTCCGCTTTTTTGTTTTGTTCTTTTTGTTGGCGAGCCAAAAGCTGACTGGTTTGATACCAAAAATCGTAGTTGCCTACGTACATATTGATTTTACCAAAGTCTACGTCGCAAATGTTGGTACAAACTTTGTTTAAAAAGTGTCTATTATGCGAAACGATAATGATGGTATTTTCAAAGTCCATCAAATAGTTTTCTAACCAACGCACCGTTTTAATGTCGAGGTTGTTCGTCGGCTCGTCCAAAAGTAATACGTCGGGATCGCCAAACAATGCTTGCGCAAGGAGTACGCGCACTTTTTGTTTTGCGTCCAACTCGCTCATAGGCAAATAGTGATATTCTTCGCCGATATCCAGCGCGTTTAATAATTGCCCTGCTTGATATTCTGCGTCGTAGCCGTTCATTTCGGCAAACTCGCTTTCCAAGTCAGCCGCGCGTACGCCGTCTTCTTCGGAGAAGTCGGGTTTAGCGTACAACGCGTCTTTTTCGTCCATAACGTCAACTAAGCGTTTATAACCAAGCATAACCGTACGCAAAACCGTTTCATCGTCGTACATATTTTGGTTTTGTTGTAAAACGGACATACGCTCGTTTTTATCCAAAGTTACGAACCCCTTTTGCGGTTCAATTTCTCCGGAAAGAACTTTTAAAAAGGTGGATTTACCTGCGCCGTTTGCGCCGATAATGCCGTAGCAATTCCCTTTCGTGAATTTCAAATTGACGTCTTCAAATAACTTTTTACTGCCGTATTGTAACGATACACCAGTTACCTGTAACATGATTGCACCTCAAAAAAACATATTATCTTGAAAATTATACCATATTCTCGTTTTTATTGCAAACGTTTTATACGCTTAAATGCAAAAGAAAAAAGCTACGCTCAACGAACGTAGCTTTTCTTGACCAGATTAAACTAATTTTTCAATAGCAGCCGCAACGTCTGCAACTGTAAGAAGATTTTCTACTTCTTCATCGGGAATCATTACCCCGTATTCGTCTTCCAAACGGCTCAAAAGTTCTACAACGTCCAACGAGTCCGCTCCAAGGTCTTCTACGATTTTTGCATCAGCC
>JAZSMB010000129.1:0-2699 GCA_045535685.1 Candidatus Scatosoma sp. | reverse complement strand
GCAAAAACGCTACAAGTGCCTCTGCCGTATCTTCTTCGGATAAGCAAAGGGCTTTCAAACACTCTTCAAATCCGATGAAAAGCCCTTGAAAACGCTCGTTTTCTAAGGAAAGCTTTTGGCACGTTTCCGCCGCCGCGCACGCCGCGTAAAAACGCTCTACGTCTGCGCGGAGTTCAAAAAAACTCTCGTGCAAATATGCCCCTGTTACCGTGTACCTGCCACCGCGCTCGGCTAAAACGTACTCGGCAAAGCAAAAGGGTTGCGCGGCAAACGCGAGTTTGGCTTTCGGCTTTTTTACGCCCTTGATCGCCGCCGTAATTTTACCCAGCGACGGAGAAAAAAGGGTGAGCAGTTTGTCGTTGTCTTTATAATCGATCGTTTTGAGTACGACCGCGTCCGTTTTGACTTCCATTTCTCTCCCCTTTTGGCTTTGGTTTATCTCTTGTTTTTACTTGCGATTACTTACGGCGGAGCAAGTCGTAATAGAGCATATAATAGCTTACGCTGCCCGTTTCTTTAAACATATCCCACGCGAGTTTCGCCGCTTGATTTTCTTGTTCTTTATCCCGCATACAAAATCCCCCTTACGCCATTAGTTTGCGAGAAGAAGGATTTTTTCATACGCGGAAATTTTAGTTGTTTGTGTCGTCGTAGCCGTACTCTCTAAGCAAGTTCGGTCTATCCCGCCAGTCTTCTTTTACTTTGACGTAGGTGGTCAAAAATACTTTGCCGCCCAAAAACTTTTCCATATCTTGGCGCGCAAACGACGAAACCTCTTTTATCGCCCTGCCGCCCTTTCCGATAAGGATCGCTTTATGGTTGGCTCTTTCGCACACGATATCGAGGTTAATCTCGTACACGCCCCCCTCGTTTTTGAAAAATTCGTTGATAACGATGGCGATGCCGTGCGGGATTTCTTTGTCGAATTTGAGCAAGATTTTCTCACGCATAATTTCCGAGATCATAAACCGTTCACTCTTATCCGACACGATATCTTGCTGGAAAATTTTCTCGCCTTCGGGCATTTGTTCTACCAAAAACGCTTGCAGCGCTTTTACGTTTTTGCCCTTTCTTGCGGATACGGGGAACACGTCCACGTCTAAAAGCGAGTCGGCAAATTTCGCCATGTCGAGCGGAATATTTTCCTTGGGCATAATGTCGATTTTGGTATACGCCACCGCCATGGGAATGCCCAGCGCTTTGTACTTTTTCATCAGCTCGAAATCTTCTTCCGTCAGCCCGTTATGACCGTCCACTACGTAGAGTAAAAAATCCACGTCTTTCGCACTCGTTTCCGTCGTTTTCATCATCATATCGGTGAGCGCGTTTCTCGCCTTATAAATACCCGGCGTATCCACGAATACGATTTGATAGTCTTCCCCCGTCAATACCCCTAAAATACGGTCGCGCGTCGTTTGCGGTTTGGGGGATACGATGGATACTTTTTCCCCTACCATAACGTTGATGAGCGTGCTTTTGCCTGCGTTCGCTCTACCGATAACGGCTACGTAGCCACTTTTCATAATCTTTCTCCTTTACTCTCTTATGATACCCAGCGCACCGAGCACCTTTTCTTCCTGCACGCGCATTTCGTTTTTCTCTTCGTCCGTCATATGGTCGTACCCCAAGCAATGCATAACGCCGTGCACGAATAAGTAGTTGATTTCCCGTCCGTACGAGTGCGCGTATTCTTCCGCCTGCTGTTTGGCTCTGTCTTGACAAATGACGATCGAACCGAGCAATAAATTACCCTCTTCGTCGATATCGAACGAATGGTCTTTGCCTTGAATAGGCTTACCTTTCACGCCGTCTAAAGTAGGAAAACTTAATACGTCCGTCACCTTATCCACCCCACGCGTGTCCGCGTTGAGTGTGCGAATTTCCTGCGCGGAAACGAATAAAAGCTCGATAGCCAGCGGTACGTCCGCTTGGATTTGACCGCCGATGACGCGCTGTAAATCTTCTAAATTCAGCTCGTTGATTTGCTCGTCGCAATACACCTTTAAAACAGCCATTACGCTTCCCCTTTCGTGCCGTTTTCCGTACGACGGTATTTGATGCTGGGGTATTTAATACGGTGATGATATACCCCCGTAAGCGCGTTGACCAGCGCTTGACGGATTTTCGTCAAGTCTGCCATCGTCACGTCACATTCGGCAAATTGTTCCAAGTCCATACGCTCTTCGATAACCGCACGAATGGCTTTTTCCGCTTGTTCGGGCGTGCGCGCATTCGCCGCGCGGACCGCCGCTTCCGACGCGTCGCAAATCATGATAATCGCCGCGATTTTCGTTTGCGGTTTGGGGCCCATATACGAGAAATCTTCGATATTGAGTTCGCCGTCCGTCATTTTTAATGCTTTTGCGTAGAAATAACGAATGGGCATCGTGCCGTGGTGCTGGAGCGCAACGTCTGCGAAAAACTCGGGTAAGTGATGGTTTTTAATTAAGTTATACCCATCTTTAGCGTGCGAACGAATGATATCCGCCGACAGTTCGGGGGTGAGTTCGTCGTGTAAGTTATAATCGCCTTGGTTTTCGGTGAAATGTTCGGGATAATGCAACTTACCTACGTCGTGATACAGCGCCGCCGCACGAGCGTAGTCGACGTTTTCGCCGATTGCCGCCGCACTTGCTTCGGCAAGTTGCGCAACCAGCATCGAATGGTTATACGTACCGGGCGCTTCTTCTTTGAGTTTT
>JAZSMB010000020.1:0-6421 GCA_045535685.1 Candidatus Scatosoma sp. | reverse complement strand
GGACGAAATTATTACCATCAACCACAGCGCAAGAAGTAAGCGCGTGTTTGCGGTGGGCGCGATCCGCGCGGCGCAGTTCTTACACGGAAAAGGGGCAGGCAGGTATGAGATGAAAGACCTTTTAGCCCAAGAAAATTGAATTTTTAAGTGTAGAAAAAGCCGAGTGGTTAGCTCGGCTTTTTTATTTTAGATTCTTATTCGCTACGCTTCATAGTGTCGCAAGGCGTGCCTTGCTCGCGCACTTCGTTTAGAATGGCGTAAGCACGATAATTATAAGCTTGTAATCGCTTTATCTAAACGCGCAAGCGTTCTTTCTTCGCCTAAAATTTGCATAATCGTAAACAAATCGGGCGTGTTGGAAAGTCCGGTAGTGGCAATACGGAGCATCTCCGCCACGTCCGCTACGCTACCCACAAACGCTGTAGGATCTGCTTTATACGCTTTCATGTCCGTTGCAAAACCGTTGTTTGCCGCAACCGATTTTACCGTATCGAACCAACCGCTATTGTCCGCGTTATAATCGTACGCCGACTGGAACTCGGTTAAGATTTTCTTTACGGTTGCGCTATCAAAACGGTATTCGTATACAGGCGCGAAGGTTGCGTCGAAGAAATAGGAAATAAACTCCATCGCTTGTTTTGCGGTCGTGAAGTCTTTTCTGCGTTTTTTGCCGCCGATACCCATGCACAACGTAAGGATTTTTTCCATATACGCTTTATCGGCAAAGTACGCTTTTTGCTGCTCCGAGCCAAATTCGTTCGCCCAGTCTTGCAAGAACGCATGCATTTCCTCTACCGAGAGTTTCGCAAGCTCGTTTTTGCTGATGTCGTTGAGTTTATTAAGGTCGAACAGCGCACCGCTCTTGCCCATTTTGTTAATAGAGAATTTGAAATCTTCCAGCGCCGCGTCGGGATTTTTCAAGTACCATTCTTCGAAGTTGGAGTTTAAGAGCGTGAGCATATACACTTTTACCGCGCGGGCATAGTAGCCTTCTTGGCGGTAGAATTCAAGCGAAAGTTCGGGGTCTTTACGTTTGGAAAGTTTTCTGCGCGTTTCACCGTCCATTTTTTGGAGCGAACAGTTATGTCCGTACTTGGGACGAGTAAAACCGAGCACTTTGAAAAGTTCGATATGGATAGGCAAAGACGCAAGCCATTCTTCGCCGCGGATAACCACGCTGGTGCGCATAAAATGGTCGTCGATTGCGTGCGCGAAGTGGTAGGTCGGGATTCCGTCCGATTTTAAAATAACCACGTCTTGATCGTTTTCGGTAACGGTAATTTCGCCCTTGATTTCGTCGCGGAAGTTGATTTTGTTTTCGGCATTCCCTTGCGAGCGCAAGCGGATAACGTACGGTTTTTTCGCCGCTAAGTTTGCGTAAATTTCCTCTTCGCTTAAATTTCGGCAAACCGCGTATTCGCCGTAATAACCGGTAATTTTCTTTTCCTGCGTTTGCTTTTCACGGAGCGAAGTAAGCGTTTCTTCGGTGCAAAAACAAGGATACGCCAAGCCCTGACGAATCAACTCTTTTGCATACGCGTGATAAATTTCCGCGCGCTCGCGTTGATAATACGGCCCGTACTTGTTTTCCGCACCTTCGATTTCTGCCCCTTCGTCAAAGCGAATGTCAAAATAGCGGAGTGCGTTTTTTACCGCTTCCACCGCGCCGTCCACTTTACGTTTTAAGTCGGTATCTTCGATACGCAAATACATCGTGCCGCCGCTTTGGTGCGCAATACGCTCGTTAGCAATCGCTACGAACAGGTTGCCAAGGTGGATAAAGCCCGTAGGGCTGGGGGCAAGACGAGTGACCTGCGCGCCTTGCGGAAGATCACGCGCGGGATATAATTCTTCGTAATACGAAAGCGGTTTTACGTTTTCGTCGGGAATGAGTACGTCCGCTAATTTGTTCAAATCCATAATATATACCTTCTTTTTATTGTTTTTTCGTTGGTTACGTTATATTTTGCCGATGGTTAGAAAAAATCGACGTTTTTCGGCGTAATTTCGCATAAGCCGTTTTCAATGTCGTGTGTAAGCTCGACAATCGTTTGGCAAAGCGGGGTTTCTACGCTCACGCTTGCGCCTATTTTGCATACGATACCGTTTAGAAAATCGATTTCGCAACGTTTGCCGTCCAAAACGTCTTTGAGCATGCCCGATTTAAGTTTTTTATGCCGTTTCATCGCAAACGGCAACGCAAAGAGTGCAAATTGCGTTTGAAAAAAGCCCCTACCGCCGAGTAGTTTTTGCATATCCTTGCCTTGCATGGGTTCAAGCACTACTCCCGTAGCGCTCGCAACGTCCATACACTCGCGCAAAATCCCCAGCGCGAGTTTTTTGGTTTTTCGGCGTGTTGCAATTTCGCCAAAAGTCAAACCTGTGACGACGGACAGCCCGGAAAATGCGGCGTTGATGGCAAGCTTCGACCATCTCGCGCCAGCTAAATTTTCCGTCGAATTTGCAAAGTTTTCATTATCGATTGCCTTGCCTGCGTAGGACAAAATTTCGTGTAAAAGCGCAGCCGTTTTACCATCGTTTTGATAACCGCCTACTTGCACGCGCATTGCCGATAAAGACGAAGTCATCTCAACCCTGCCCCCACCAATTCGATTTGCGCCATAGCTACACACGCACCCGTAAGTACGCTCGTTTCCTACGATTTCCGCAACGGAAAGTTCGGGGAGTCCGTTTTGCGTCGTGCATACTACGCTACCATCTTTCAGCTTGGGTAAAAGGGAATGCAAAATATCCTTATTATCGCGTTGTTTGGTCATCAAAAACACGACGTCGTATTTCTCGTCCATCTGCTCAGGCGTACGCGCCGTGACGGGAACGTTCAGCGTAATTCCGTCCGCCACGCAGTCGATTTGCGCGCCGTGCGTATTCAGTCCGTTGACGTGCGAAAGGTTGCGAGAAATAAGGTGTACGTTTTTTAAGCCGCCTTTGGTTAATAACGCGCCCAAAACCGTACCCATCGCGCCTGCGCCGTAAACGGCGATTTTTGCCGTTTGCGCCGTCATTTTTTAAGTACCTTGCGCACCGCTTCTACCGTTTGCACAATCGTTTTTCCGTCGATTTCAACCGTCAAATCGGCGTGTTTTTCGTACATAGGCAACCGTTCGTTGTACATATCCAAAAGCGTAAAACCTTCTTTTAAGACGACGCCGCGCGCTACCAAATCGCCCAAACGGCGGCACATTTCTTGATAACTCATTTTTAAATACACGACAACGCCGTTTCGTTTGAGTTTTTCGATCGCGTCGTCGCGGTAAATCGCGCTACCGCCCGTAGCGATTACGCAACGGGATGCTGCTATTTCCGAATTAACTTTCGCCTCGTAATCGAGATATTGTTCGTTGCCAAGCTCGGCGATAAGCTCGCGTAAATTTTTGCCCGAACGAGCCACGATCACGCTGTCGCTATCGATATAACCGTAGCCGATTTGTGCAGAAAGTTCTAACCCAACGGTACTTTTCCCCGACGTGGGCATACCGATCAAAATGACGTTTTGCATATCCATTTTATTTTCGCTCCTCTTCCAAGAAATGCACCAAAATCGAGTTTTGTACGTATAAAAATTCGTCTTTAATCTTTAAAACTTTGCCGTTGAGTTCTAAATATTTGACCGTCTTTTTCAAAGCATAAGGAAAATCGTCGCCAAGCGAAGTGCCGAATTTTTGCTTATATTCGTCCATATCCAAGCCGTATTTGGTACGCAAAGCAAGCATAACGAACTCAAATTTAGCGTCGTCTTCGTTTACCTCTTCACTCGTGACGGCGGGATAGAAACCGGAAATGACGCACTTCATATACTCGTCCAAATCGAACGTGTTGGTAAAGCGTTTACCCCGCATAAACGAGCTTGCAGAAACGCCAAACCCGATATATTCGCCACGTTTCCAATAGTTTAAGTTGTGTTTGCTTTCATAGCCGGGTACGGCAAAGTTAGATACTTCGTAGCGCGCATACCCTTTCTCTTTTAACAAGCTATAACCGTAATCGTAAAGCTCTGCCACTTCGTCGCTATCGGGCAGTTCGCCGTTGAGATAATCGGTATAAATAGGCGTGCCGTCTTCCACCGTCAACGCGTACATGGATATGTGCTTTGACCCGCAAGCGTGCGCAAGCTCGATCGTTTTTCGAACGTCTTCTTTCGTTTGATTTTTCAGCCCCAGCATCACGTCGGTGCTGAAATTTTGTCCTTGTAAAAGTTTGGTTGCAAACACGTAATCGCGTACGTTATGGATACGGTTTAAATCGGCAAGCTGTTCATCAATCGCCGTTTGTAAACCGATGGAAAAACGGTTGATACCCGCTTCTAAGTACGTTTTTACTTTACCCTCGCCGATCGTACCGGGGTTGAGCTCTAACGTAATTTCCGCGTCCTTTTTCAAGCGGAAACACTCTCGAATACGGTTCATCGCGCCCAAAATGAGTTTAGGCGGAACGTACGAAGGCGTACCGCCGCCAAAATATACGCTATCAAACTCGTAATCTTTGAGTTCTTCGCCGCGCATTTTCATTTCTTTATACACGCAAGCCATATATGCTTCGGCGTATTCGATTTTATCGGGAAAGGACGTAAAATCGCAATACGAGCATTTGTGCCTGCAAAAGGGTACGTGAATGTAAATTCCTGCCATAATCTTCCTCTTTTTTTGCGGTAATTTTGCGTTGAAAACGCCTTAAAAAGCGTATTCAACGCGTACATGGTTAGTCTTTATTCGTTTTAAGGATTTCCATAAACACTTCGGACGGCACTTCCACAGAGCCCATCTTCCGCATACGTTTTTTGCCCTCTTTTTGTTTTTCGAGCAGTTTTCTCTTACGCGTAATATCGCCACCGTAACACTTGGCAAGTACGTCTTTTCGAACCGCCTTTACCGTTTCGCGCGCGATGATTTTTCCGCCTACCGCCGCCTGTACGGGAATTTCGAACAGCTGACGGGGAATGGCGTCTTTTAAGTTTTCGCAAAGCGTTCTGCCGCGCTCGTACGCCCGATCTTCGAACACGATGGTCGAAAGCGCGTCGCAAAGCTCGCCGTTGAGTAAAATATCCAAGCGCACGAGTTTGGAACGCTCGTAACCCGCAAGCTCATAATCGAAACTTGCATACCCTTTGGTACGCGATTTTAAGCCGTCGAAGAAATCGTAAACGATTTCGTTTAAAGGCAACGTATACTCTAACTTCACACGGCGTTCGTCCAAATACGTCATATTTTTAAACACGCCGCGTTTTTCTTTGCACAAATCCATTACCGATCCCATATAATCGGGCGGCGTATATACTTCCGCTTTGACGATGGGTTCTTCCATATACTCGATATCCGACGGTTCGGGCAAGTGGGACGGGTTGTCCACGAAAAACTCCTCGCCGTTCGTTTTATGCACCAAATAGCTAACGCTGGGCGCAGTCGTGATGATATCCAAGTTAAATTCTCGCTCGATACGCTCTTGAATAATTTCCATATGGAGCAGCCCTAAAAAGCCGCAACGGAAACCAAAACCGAGCGCAACCGAATTATCCGGTTCGAAAATAAGCGACGCGTCGTTGAGTTGCAATTTCAAAATTGCCTCTTTCAAGTCGTTAAACTTACTCCCGTCCAGCGGATAAATACCGCAAAAGACGACGGGTTGTACTTTTTTATAACCGGGCAACGGTTCGGCGGCAGGGCGGATAGCACTCGTTACCGTGTCGCCCACCGCTACGTCTTGGATCGATTTGATGGACGCCGCGATATACCCTACTTCGCCTGCACGCAGACAATCTTTGGGCAAAGGTGCAGGCGCAAACGCGCCCACTTCCGTCACGTCGTACACGGTGGAAGATAAAAACGTTTTGATTTTATCGCCGACCTTAACCGTGCCGTCGTTGATACGCACGAATAAGATAACGCCTTTATAATTATCGTAATAGCTATCGAAAATGAGTGCTTTGAGCGGTTTTTCCGTGTCGCCGTCGGGCGCAGGAAAATACTTTGTAATCGCTTCGAGCAAGTCTTCGATGTTCGTACCCTCTTTTGCGGACACGCAAGGGATACCCGACGCGTCTAAACCGATTACGTCTTCGATTTCTTGCTTTACTTCGTCGATGCGTGCGCTGGGCAGGTCGATTTTATTGATAACGGGCAAAATTTCCAAGTTGTTTTCCAGCGCCAAGTACACGTTGGCAAGCGTTTGAGCCTCTACGCCTTGCGTTGCATCAACGACCAAAACCGCCCCCTCGCACGCCGCCAAAGACCTACTAACCTCGTACGTGAAGTCCACGTGTCCGGGCGTATCAATAAGGTTGAGCTCGTACTCAACACCTTCGTAAGTATATTTCATGCGCACGGGAGTGAGCTTGATGGTAATTCCGCGCTCCCTTTCCAAATCCATGGCGTCGAGAATTTGGTCTTCCATATCTCTCTTTTCCACC
>JAZSMB010000050.1:0-4800 GCA_045535685.1 Candidatus Scatosoma sp. | reverse complement strand
GTCTTTTGTTGCTCGCGTGAACTCGTGCTAATTCACAATTTCAAGCGGCTCGTTTTACGCCAAAAAACGGCGCAGAAGACGACATTACTCGCTTGCGCTCGTAGCTTCGCAACAAACCCGCTTTTTCGCTTTTTTCTTGCCCCTTTCCGTCTTTTGTTGCTCGCGTGAACTCGTGCTAATTCACAATTTCAAGCGGCTCGTTTTACGCCAAAAAACGGACAGCAAAACCGCTGTCCGTTCTTTGGCGCAGAAGACGAGATTTGAACTCGTGCCACCAGTTAAGATGCTACTCCCTTAGCAGGGGAGCCCCTTGAGCCACTTGGGTACTTCTGCATAGCTCAATTTATGATTGCTTTTTTCAAAGCCATATTACTATAGCATATTTTTTATCCGTTGTCAAAGCATTTTGCCGTAAAAAATAAAAAATCTTTGTCTTTTTTATACTTTTTTCCAACTCAACAAAAAATCTGTTTGTGAAAAATAGACGAAATTTCGTCCTAATTTTTTCTATTGCTTTCTTCCACTATATATACTATATAAGACGTTTTTATTTACTTTCGAGAAAAAAATGAAAAATATTTGCCCAAACGCTTGACCTTATTTAAGAAAAGGTTTATAATACATTTTGACAAGAAAAGAAAGTTTTTGAGGTATCGTATGAAAGTAATTATCACCGAAAATTATGATGAAATGAGCAAAAAGGCAGCCGAGATTTTGATTGATCTCGTCAAGAAAAATCCCAATGCAATTTTGGGGCTTGCAACCGGTTCCAGCCCTATCGGAACGTATCAAAATATGATTAAAGACCATAAGGAAAACGGTACGTCCTACAAAACCGTGAAAACCGTGAACTTGGACGAATACGTTGGCTTAACCGCTGACCACGACCAAAGCTATGCGTACTTTATGCGCACCAACTTATTCGACCATATCGACGTAGATTTGGCAAACACCAACTTGCCTAGCGGCAGCGCTCCTTGTGCGCAAGCGGAATGCGATAGATACAACGCACTTTTGGATAATTATAAACAAGACGTGCAACTGCTTGGGCTTGGCTCGAACGGACATATCGGTTTTAACGAACCCGGCACCCCCTTTGGCTCGGTTACGCACTTGGTTGAACTTGCCGAAAGTACCATCAAAGACAACTCCCGCTTGTTTGCATCCATCGACGAAGTGCCCCGTCAAGCACTTTCGATGGGTATCAAAAATATTATGCAAGCGAAATCCATTTTAATGGTCGTTTCCGGCAAAAACAAAGCGGAAGCCGTAAGAGGAATGGTAAAAGGCGAAGTGACGCCCAACCTGCCCGCGTCCGTTTTACAACTCCACCCCTTCGTGACCATCGTTTGCGATAAAGACGCAGCGTCCTTGTTATAAAAAAGCAAACTCCGCAGTAATTTCTACTGCGGAGTTTTTTTTTGCAACCGGCTAAGCAAAAAAATAACACCTACCCAAACTCGGATAGGTGTTTTTTTCGTTTTGTGCGTTTTCAACGCTTATGCAAGCGCGTTAAACGACTTTTATGTATAGAAAAGAATTATTCTTCGCTGGGAGCTTTTACCGTTTCAACCTTGAGTTCGTTATTCCCCAAGTCGATCTTCAAAACGTCGCCCTCTTCGTAAGCGTGTACGCGGATATTTTGCGCGATAAGCGTTTCCAAAGCGCTTTGCAATTGCGCTTTTGCCTTTCTCGCTCTACGACGCGCCCAAAAACCCGTCTTTTTCTTCTTCGCCGCTTTTACGCGCGCTTCATAGTCTTTCGCTACGATATAATTTGCCGCGCTTTCGGACAGCGTAAGATGAATTTGTTTTTCCTTAACGGGAACGTCTTTAACGATTCTCGTACCCGTGCGCATACGGAGCAACGTGTTGCAAACGGGGCAAATGTAAGCCGCTTTACCACTCTTCATCGTCAACGCAGCGCCGCACTTATGGCAATTTACCACAAATTCGGTCGGACGCACTACGTTTACGGGAACAGCAT
Organism: Candidatus Scatosoma sp.; assembly: GCA_045535685.1. Lineage (GTDB taxonomy): Bacteria > Bacillota > Clostridia > Christensenellales > Borkfalkiaceae > Scatosoma. The sequence continues at coordinate 2,814 of JAZSMB010000050.1, read as the reverse complement.
CCATAACGGGAACTGCTTGTGCGTTCACTTGCTCTTTCTTTTTCATAATTCTTTCCTTCCTTTACCGTTTTTCAAAATTTCTCATAGCAGCGCCCTTTCGCAAGGCGAAAACCACTATAAAAACTATACCTACTCTATTGTATAACTATTTATGCGTTTTGTCAAGACATTTTTCAAAATATATTGTCATTCTCACAAAAAAATAATCAACTTTTTTCTATTTTGACCGTAAAACGCGAAAAGAAGTTCGCCCATGCGCCCTTCCCCTTGCAATTTTAAATTAAAAATCGTTGTCAACAACCGTTTACAAGCCGACTATTAACCCCCGCTCAAACGCATTCATCGCATACCTGCCCTGTACGAATAACCCAAAAAGCGCATTTTTTTGCCGATGCGTGAAAAAACTTCTCAAAACGTACTGCTTTGAGAAGTTTGCAAGTTATTTTATAAGTTTTTTAAGATAAACTCTAAATCGGTTTTTGCATTTGGATCTTTATGCTCGTTTTTGGCAAGCAACGTTTCCGCCGTCTTGCGAACGAACGATAAATCAATCGTTTTCGGCTTGCCAAATAACCGCACTCCGTTGTCAAAGAGAATTTTTTGACGAAGCGGTTCTTCCATCTTAATCCCGCACAATTTCTTATCAATATACAAATGCTCGGTGTCCGTTTCTAAAAATTGACGAACGAAGTTGGTACGGCGTTTGAAATTTTCTTCCCACTTTTCGTCTTTGGGGAACGCGTAAAAATCGCTGCCGTAAACAATTCTATCTTGATACTGCATAAAAAACTCGTGCCAAATATCCCAGTCTTTCGCCATATTAAAATATTGCTCGCCGCCGGGCGTCATATCAAGGAGTGTATTTTCGTGTTCGTCCAACCACTTGCGCGCCTGCGAAATATCGTACGTTAAAAAACCAAAATGTGCCAAACTCAAACGCAAACGCGGGTGTTTACGCATAATTTCGTCCACTTCTGCGTGCAATTCTGCCTTTGTAGGATAGGTATGGTCGCAATATCTGCCTACGCTGCGCGCGTATTCGCTTACGGACATCGGATCCCAGTTTTCCGCAGGGTTTGCGATATGCATCGTCACGGGAATGCCGTTTTCTTCCAAAAACGAATAGTACGGATCGTAAACCTCGTCGCAAAGGCGCGTTTTCATCGCTTTACGCAAAGAAGGATACCCTTCCAGCATTTTCATACCGTCAAAGCCCGCTAGCGCGTACGTTTCCGCTTGCTTTAACAAATTTGCCGCGTATTTTTTCTTGTCCGTTTCATACAAAGGGTGTTCCAACCCCGCAAACGCGTATCCATCGGGCGAAAATACGTGCTTTAAGTATAAGCCTTTCACGTTTTGCATATCGTCGAACGTCACCCCAAGCCCGTATTCGGTAGCGTGGTGAGGCAGACTCATAAACACGTACTTTACCGTGTCCGTCGCCGCGAATTCTTCGCGAAAAATATCAATCGTCTCTTGTAAAGGAATTTCAAACGTGTAATGCACGTGCGCGTCAAAAAGTTTTTGCATGCCGCCATTCTCCTTATTGATAGTACGTTTCCCCTTGAATAAACATCAACGTAAAGCAAGACGACCAATGGAAATCCACGATCGAATGTACGTGCTTTCTCCAATCGGGCGGCGTGGTAGGTACGCCCTTTCTATGACACTCGTAAGGAGCAACTTTGTCTTCGGGATCGTAGAATTCGAAAATCGTCCCCGCCTTTTTATACCACTTTTCCACCATGCTCAAAATCTTTTGTTCCCATTCTTTCACAAGGTCGGTATAACCGTAGCGCGTCAAGCCTTTCAAACAGAAATAGTTCATATTCATCCAAACGCCGCCGCGCCACATTTCCGTAGAGTACATCGGATGATTTTTCGCAACGGTAGGAATGGGGTTAGGCGTCCACAAAAGGTTGGGATCGGTAAGTACCTTTACCATTCTTTCCGCCTGTTCTTTGGACGGAATACCCGCAATCATCGGGAAGAAGCTTGCAGGGGTTAAAACTTTGGTAAATTTACCGCTATCCACCAAACGGTCGTAATATACGCCGTCTTCTTCGTCCCAAAGCAGTTCGTTGATTTTCTCTTTCAAATTTTCATATACTTTCGTCCACTCGTTCGCCTTTTCTTCATTGCCGAGTTCTTTATAGATCTTCGCCAAATGCTCTGCGTCGTGCGCTTCGAATGCCGAGAAGTCCATCGCGTCCGTTTCTTCGTCAAATTCAAATCTGGGCGAGTTGTCTTGGCCCGATTCCCCGCTCTTACAGTCGGCATATTCCGGTTCAGTAAACCATTCCAAAAGTCCGTTGCCGTTTTTGTCTCGGTTTTTCATATCCCACGTCAAATACGCATCGAGTTTGTCGACGACTTCTTCCAAGAACGCCTTGTCGCCCGTTTTTTTATACACTTCCCAAGCGCCCCAAGCGAGTACTTGCGGTTGCGTTTCATCCGTATGCCCGTCGGGATACATCATCGCGGAAATAAACCCGTCTTCGCGTTGCATGGAAAGCACCGAACGAATACAATCTTTTGCCATGTCCCCATTGTAAGTTGCAAATGCAAGCGCGTGGAAAACCGAGTCCCAAAGCCACATTTGTCTATGCGGAACTCTGTCCGGAGTCGTCCACATACAAGGAATTCTCCCTTCCGGCGTATGTACGTTTACTTTGTTTACCGAAAGCGCCTTATAGTACATTCTTTCGTATTTTTTGTTTTTACACTTGGGCAATTTCTTAAAATAATCGTAGCGAGATTTTTTAAGCGCGTCTAAATCGACGTTCATACCCTCTTTCGCACCGCCGCGCGCAA
>JAZSMB010000186.1:0-7110 GCA_045535685.1 Candidatus Scatosoma sp. | reverse complement strand
ATTAAGTACTGCGTCATCGTTTCGCTTGTCGCGCCCGATTTGGAAATGACGTTAAAGCAGGTCTTTTCCGGTTCGATTACGTCGAGTAAGTCTCGCATTCTTACGGGGTCTACGTTGTCTTCTACGTAGAATTTCGGGCCTTTTCTCTTGGACTTAGGCAAGTCGTTATAATGCAAATGACAAAGCGCATTGAACGCCATGATGGGGCCGAGTGCGCTGCCGCCGATGCCTAAAACGACGAAATATTGAAATTTGGAGCGTACTTTTTTTGCCGTTTCCAAAATATCCGCAACGATTGCGTCTTGATTGTACGGAAGTTCCGTCCAACCCATATACAGCTCGTCTTTGCCGCGGTTTTCTTGTACGTACGCAAACGCTTTGCTGGCTTTTGCATAATAGCCGTTGAGTTTTTTACTCGTAAAGCCTTTGTCGCCCAAAAACTTGTCCGTCATATTGTTGTAATCGAGTGTCACGCGCATAGAATTGCGCCATTCTTTCGTTTTATATCCCATAATCGATCTCCTTTGGATAAAAATTAAACGTTACTATTATATTGTACACCTAAAAGAGAAGATTGTCAAGGTGCGAAATGGAAAAAATGTCCAAAAACCGTCAAAAAATATTTATTTTGTTGCCGTTTTTACGATTTTTATGGAAAGTAGGATGTGTAAAGAGCGTTTTGAAAAAGCCTTTTGGGATTATGCGCAAAACGCGCCAAAGGACGAGCGTCGTTATCATCAGCGTGATTGCGGTAAACGAGAATGCGAGCAATTCGCCAAAAAACAGATGGAAGAAAAAGCGTAAGCCGTTTCCGATGAGCGACAAGGGCAAAACGGAGATGATTGCGCGCGCAAACAAAGAAAACAAGCGTTTTCCCGCGTAGCCGAATAAACCTTTACATTTATGAAATAAAAACGTGATATTGCAAGTAGCATTAACGAGGAAATTCAGCCCCATACCGATGGGGTAGGCATACACTCCGCAAACGGCGGGCAAAAACAAGATACACGCAAGCATGGTCGCCGCGCTTATCAAAAAGAAAGCGAGCGTTTGTTTTTCGCAACCGATTGCATTGAGTACGCTGGTGGAAATCATAGATAAACTCATAGGCAAAATCAGCGGACAACTTTTGGCGATCATTTCGCCTGCAAACGCGTTGGAAAAGGCGATATTGCCTGCGTCTTGACCGAGTGCATAAAATATAGGAAGTAAAAAACACGCGACGAGCATCGCGACGGACAAACCGCGCGTGACGTTGTGGAACAGGCGGCTATCGTTATGGTTAAAATAGTCTTGCGTAAGCTCGGGCATGAGCACCAAAGCAATTGAGCCGATGACGGTGGAGGGAATCATTAAAATGGGCAAAGCCATACCCGACGCTACCCCAAACAGCGCGAGTGCTTGGCTGTTTTCAATGCCGCTGCGCATCAGCATTACGGGTAATAAAACGGCGATACTGGAACTTACCAAAGTACCGCTTGCGCGGACGGACGTGATAGGCATGGCTGCGTTGAACAGCGGTTTGAAGTGTTTTTTGGGCGAAGAAAGTTTGCCACCGCAAAGACAAAAACAAAGGATAGAAAGAGTAAAGGAAAACAGATACGAGATAACGACCGCCCACGCCGCAAGCTTTGCGCCCGATAACGCGTCGGTGGCGTTGCGTATCAATAAAACGCCGGCAAGCACCATTACCGCCTCTTCTGCAATTTCTAAAACGGAGGGAAGTAAGAATTCTTTTTTGCCCCAAAAACTACCGCGGATAACGGCGTAAATACAAGAAAAACATAAGCCGATGAGCAGGATATAAAAGACGGGCAAACAACGCTCGTCGGAAAACAGCCGTGCAAACGGCGCAGGGAAAAAGAGTGCGAAAATAAGGACGGGCAGGGTAAAGATAAGCGACAAAGCGACGCCAGCCGCCGTAACGCCGCTTGCATTTTTTTCGTAACCGTTTTTTCCGTTTTTGGCGATGAAGCGGGATACGCTGACGGGGATTCCGCCTGTGCCGATGGTTAAAAATACGGCGAAAATAGAAAGGGCTACTTGATATAACCCCAACCCCTCCGCACCGATAAAGCGCGAAAGGACGATACGGTATAAAAATCCCAAACCGCGTTCGGCTATCGAAAGCGCGGTGATGATACTCGCGGTCGAATATACTTTGGTTTTTATCGTGCCGTGCGTAGCGATGGGGGAGATGGGGGATAACGCTTTGTCTTTCTTCATACAGTTATTGTACGAGCGAAGGCATTTCTTTTATGACAGATTCGGCGGTTATATCTATCCGCGGTTGGACATATATTGAAATATGTTAGAGTGTGTATCTTGGGATTTTTACAAAGTAAAACAAGGGCAAACGATCAAAGAAATTGCCGCCGCTTTTTGCGTGTCGGAGTGGAAACTCGTCAAAGAAAACAACCTTGTCCACGAGGTATTCGCAGGACAGATTTTAGCGATTCCCAAACAAAAAGGAAACGTGTATTTCGTGCAAGAGGGGGATACGAAAACGCTGCTTTGCGGCAGCGAAAGTCAATTTGACGAAAAAAACGGCACGTCCGTTTTGTATCCGGGAATGCGCGTGATTTTGTAGTGTGTTTATCACGCCGTTGCGCGCGGCGGATTTTGTCCGATTTGGCACAATCGTGGGGGATATACGCATACCATATAGTAAGGAATTGATTACGCGAACGACCAAGCACGCGGCGTTTTGTATTGCGCGAAAAATCCGCGCGCGCCCGTCTTGGAAGTATTCGCATCAGGAGGTAAACGTATGTCCTTTTTCTCAAATTTTCAATCGGATAAATGTCCCGGCGCATTGTCGGGAAATCCCTTAAACGGCTTAACGGAAAAGGTGTGTATTCAAGCGGAAAAAATTTTCGACGCGGCAATTAAAAAGACGCAGGTGGAAAATTATTCGCTCACGCTCACCGATATCACGCCTGCAACCGTAGTATATCCCTTGACGTTCGTTAGCGCGCGTTCGACGAGTGCGCAAGCAACGGTTAGCAACCTTACCGTGGATCGGCAAGCGGACGGCAAATGTGCGCGCGTTCAAGCAACCGTATCCGTGCCTTTGGAAGTGCTTTTCACCGACGCCAACGGTGTGGAAGGCAGCGCGACGGCGACCGTTTCACTCAATCAAGACGTGCTTATGTTCGTACCTGCCCCCTCCATTATGCCTTTTACGGTGCAAGCTGTGGTGAGTGCGGTTGCGCCCGAAGGCACTTACAATCCCGATACGCAAGGGTTCATCGTTTCCATGTGCGTGACCATCATTTTGAAGATCGCGATGTCGGTAGAATTACTCGTTCCCACCTACGGCTATTGTGCGATTCCGCCCGCGCAAGAATACTCGCAAGAAGTTTGCGCAGGATTTTTCGAACTCCCGCTGTATCCGCAAGGCTGTAACTGTTCGACGAAACGTTGAAAGCCGCATTGTAAAAATACATAATTTGTCAAAAAAAGCGCCCTTATACGTTAGGGGCGCTTGCTTTTTGTCAACAAAACTGCTATAATAAGCGTATGAGTATTTACGCAATTTCCGATTTGCACCTTTCAACCACCGCCGATAAGCCGATGGATATCTTTGGCGGGAACTGGGAAGGGCATTTTGAAAAAATTAAATACGACTGGCTGGAAAAGGTAAAAGAGGACGATATCGTACTTATTTGCGGGGATATCAGCTGGGCGATGAAAATGGACGACGCTTTGCAAGATTTGAAACAGCTCGCGCCTTTGCCCGGTAAGAAAATTTTCGTACGAGGTAACCACGATTTTTGGTGGAACGGCATCACGAAACTGCGCGAGAGTGCGCCGAACGAGAGTTTTTACTTTTTACAATCGGACGCGCTGAAAATCGGGAACTACGTGTTCGTAGGTTCGCGCGGTTGGACGTGTCCCGGCTCGCCCGATTATACCGACCAAGACCAAAAATTATACCTTCGCGAAGCGGAGCGGTTTCGTCTTGCCTTTTTAGAGGCGGATAAACTTGCCTGTGAGGGGGATAAAAAAATTGCGCTTATCCATTATCCGCCGTTTTCCATTAAAACGCCCGATACTCTCTTTACCAAACTCTTTGAAGAAAATAAAGTAGAAAAAGCGGTGTTTGGGCACATCCACGGCGCGGCGTATTTTCCTTTGCGTACGGTAAGGAATGGGGTAGAGTATCACTTGTCCGCGTGTGATAAGGTGGCGTTTAAGCTGGTAAAAATCGACGGATAAAAAATTTTTTGAGCGGATTGTTAAAACCTATGGTTTTATCCTTTACATTGATAGAAAAAAGTGTTATAATATATGCCGATAGAGCGAAATGACCTATATCGGCAGACAGCTAAAATCTTCGCGTCTTGGGCGTTTCGTTCCAAGACGTATTTTTATTAACGGCTCCGTCACATCATTTGGTTGATTTTTAACGAAAAAATACTACGAAATACTTCGTGTTTTGCTCGGTTTCATACCGCTGCGGGTATGCGCCCTCACAAAATACTTGTCTTTCTTGTATTTTTCCTGTTAAATCGTGGTAAACCACTAATCAACCATCCTCTGTGACATAGCCTTACAGACATTATAATAAGACTTCCCAAAGGGGCAATAGGAGAGAGAGTTTATGCTCAAAAGAAAAGACCTGCTCGGTTTAATCGACGTGACGGAAGAAGAACTTAGCGAAATTTTATCCGTTGCTGCCAACATGAAACGGCATTTAAAAGACGGGGATAAGCAATTACCTTATCTCAAAGGCAAAACGGCAACCATTCTTTTCTACGAGAATAGTACGCGAACGAGAACGAGTTTCGAACTCGCCGCAAAATATCTCGGCGCGACCGTTATCAACATCGCTGCAAGTTCGTCGTCGGTAGCCAAAGGCGAAACGCTGGTGGATACGGGTAAGACGTTGGACGCGCAACTCAACGATTTTTTGATTATGCGCCATCCGATGGGCGGTGCGCCGTACTTACTTGCCAAAACGACCAAAGCGAGCGTTGTCAACGGCGGCGACGGCATGAACGAACACCCCACGCAAGCGCTACTCGATATGCTCACCATGCAAGAAACGTTCGGCTCACTCAAGGGTTTAAAAGTGGCGATCGTGGGAGATATCAAGCACTCGCGCGTGGCAAAATCCAACTTGTTCGGCTTAAAAACGATGGGTGCGGAAGTGCGTATGTTTGCGCCTGAAACGCTGATTCCTAAGGGAATGGACAAGCTGGGGGCGAAACTTTGCAAAAGCAAACAAGAAGCGCTCGACGGTGCGGACGTGGTTATGGGGCTTAGAATTCAGCTCGAACGCCAGCAAGCGGGTAACTTCCCTTCGCTGAGCGAATACGCGAACTTTTACGGGATTGAAACGAAAGACCTCGCTTACGCCAACCCCAACGCGATCGTAATGCACCCCGGTCCCGTTAACCGCGGGGTAGAACTCACGGGGAAGGTGATCGACCACGAGAAGAGCCGTATCGAAGACCAAGTATTTTCGGGGATTGCCGTGCGGATGGCGGTTTTGAAACTACTGAGCGATTATCGGGAATATACGAAATAAGGAGAAAGCGAAATGATTATCAAAAACGGAAACGTAGTATTAAAAGATACGGTAGTGCAAGCGGACGTTTGGGTGGAAAACGGTAAAATCAAACAAATCGGCAAAAACTTGACGTCGGATAGCGAACGAGTACTCGACGTAAGCGGAAAGACGGTATTCCCGGGATTGATCGATATGCACGTGCATTTGCGCGAACCGGGTTACGAGCACAAAGAGGATATCGAAAGCGGTGCAAAAGCGGCGGTTAAGGGCGGTTTTACGCAAATTTGCTGTATGCCCAACACCAACCCTATCACCGATAACAAAGTGGTGGTTAGCTATATCAAGCACCGCGCTAACGAAGTAAATATGTGCAAAGTGCACCCCATCGGCGCGATTACCAAAGGCTCGAAAGGGGAACAGCTTGCCGAAATCGGCGAAATGAAAAAGGCGGGCGCGGTTGCCATTTCCGACGACGGCGTTGCGGTGAAAAATTCGCGTTTGATGCGCCTTGCAATGGAATACGCAAGCGGGTTTGATATCAAATGCCTTTGCCATTGCGAAGATAAAGAACTTGTCGATGGCGGCGTTGTCAACGAGGGGTTGAATTCTACGATTGCAGGCTTGAAAGGCATTCCCAGAGCGGCGGAAGATATCATCATCGCGCGCGAACTCGCGCTTGCGGAAAGTTTGGACGTGCCCGTGCATATTTGCCACGTATCCACTTTTAGCGGCGTACGACTCATTCGCGACGCGAAAAAAGCGGGCGTAAAAGTGACGGCGGAAACGTGTTCGCACTATTTCGCCGCAACCGACGAACTGATTAAAACGTTCGATACCAACACGAAAGTTAATCCGCCTATCCGTGAAGAAGTGGATAGACAAGCGATTTTAGAAGGCTTAAAAGACGGCACGCTCGATTGTATCGTAACCGACCACGCGCCTCATCATCTCAACGATAAAAACGTAGAATATAACGTTGCGGCGTTTGGGATCAGCGGCATTGAAACTTCGCTTGGGTTTGCGATTACGTATTTGTATAAAACGGGCGTGTTGACACTCCCTCAAATTGCGGAAAAAATGTCCGCCGCGCCTGCAAAAATTTTGGGCTTGGACGGCGGTTGTATCGAAGAGGGCGGCGTTGCCGATTTGACCATCGTCGATTTGGACGAAAAATGGGTAGTGGATAGTACAAACTTCGTCAGCAAGGGTAAAAATACTCCGTTCAACGGGTATGAGCTTTACGGTGCGGTCAAATACACCATCGTTGACGGCGAGGTAAAATACGAAAACTAAAAAAGGAAAAAACGCGATGATTACCGATAGATTGATAGAAAAAATTATAGACTTGCAAAACCCCACCTGCGTGGGGTTGGATACCTTGTTCGATTATTTGCCCGACGATATGAAAGCGGGCGTGACGACGTTTGACGGCGTTGCGGAAAGAGTGTTCGATTTTAACAAAAAATTGATCGACACCCTTTGCGATATTATTCCGTCTGTGAAAGTGCAAATTGCGTACTATGAAGTGTACGGCACGGCGGGCATGAACGCGTACGAAGAAACGCTCAAATACGCGGCGGAAATAGATCTTG
>JAZSMB010000100.1:0-11188 GCA_045535685.1 Candidatus Scatosoma sp. | reverse complement strand
CTTCAAACGCGCGGACTTCCCCCTTCAAATCCTCTTCAATCATCGCTAGCGCGCCCTTCAGCTTTTCCGTGCCCACGGCGTATTGGCTGGCGGGGAAAATCGCCACGTGCGACAGCTCGTTGAGCTTGTTGCCCGTCAGCGCTTCCACTTCGTAAATTTTCTCAATCTCGTCCCCGAAAAATTCTAATTGGATCGCCACTTCGCTATTCGACGCAGGGAAAATTTCCAGCGCGTCCCCGCGCACACGGAAGGTCGAACGCTTAAAGTCGATATCGTTGCGCGCATACTGCAATTCGATGAGTTTCCGCATCAAGTCGTTGCGTTCCCATTCCATACCGGGGCGTAAAGACAAGGACAGGCGGAAATATTCTTCGGGCGCACCCAAACCGTAGATACACGAAACGGACGCCACCACGATAACGTCTTTGCGCTCCATCAGCGAGCCCGTCGCGCTGTTTCTAAGCTTGTCGATTTCGTCGTTCATCGACAGGTCTTTTTCGATATACGTGTCCGTGGTGGGAATGTAGCTTTCCGGTTGATAATAATCGTAGTAGGACACGAAATATTCGACTCTATTTTCAGGGAAAAACTCTCTAAACTCGTTGCAAAGCTGCACGGCGAGCGTTTTATTATGCGCGATAACGAGCGTGGGACGGTTGACGTTTTTGATGACGTTTGCCATCGTAAACGTTTTACCGCTGCCCGTTACGCCGACCAAAACTTGCGCGCGAACGCCGTCGAGTACGCCTTCGGTTAATTTTTGAATCGCCTGCGGCTGATCGCCCGTGGGCGCGTAGGCGGAATGTAACTTAAAATCCATACTTTTTCCCTTGTTTACAAACATATGTTTATTATAACACAAATCGCGATAAAAGTAAACGGATTATATTAAAATTTTTCGTTCGGTTAAAAAATCCTTTTCAATAGCACGCCTACCAAGAACGCGATGATTGCCGACGCGACCGCCCAAGAGAATTTGAGTGCCAAGTTGCGCCGTTGTTGGAGTGAGCACCGCTCGAATGCGAACCCGTCCGCGCGTAGGGAAATGACGTACATTTTTTCGCCTTTTCTTTCGGAGGAAAGCAGTTCGAAATAGTTATCCAGCGCCAAAGCGGACAAGATATTTTCCAGTTGCGTTTCGTCGTATTTCTTTTTGGCGGGTAAAAGGGATAAAAGCTCGTTGGGGGAAATTAGACAAATGCCCTTTTCTCTGCAAAGGGAATATACCGCGCGCATCACTTCGTTTTCTCGCCGATTTAGCATATTTTTCCACCTCTTTTCTTTATTCGTCGCATACCTGCCCCCTTGCTTTTCCGTTTTTACGCCCATTTTTATACATAGTATTCGTCAAAAGAGCGGTTTTCATTCTTTTTTGATTTTTTTCGTCAAACGCTTTCTTTTTTAACGAATGTATGATATAATGAATATAATAAGGAGTTTTTTATGCCTGCATTTTACGCACACAAGTTATTTGGCGAAACGGTTTTATCCGCACTCCCCGCGCCGTTGAAGGACGCATTGAATACGCATCGCGAGGCGTTTGTTTTAGGCACGCAAGGTCCGGATATTTTGTTCTATCACAAGCCGTTTGCTAAAAACGATATCAAAACCAAGGGTATGGACATGCACTTGCGCTCGGCAAAGGCGTTTTTCGAAAGCTGTTCGAAAAAAATCCGCGAAAATGCGCAAAGTACGCAAACGCTGCCCACGCAAACGGCAATCGCCGCGTACGTGGCTGGGTTTATCTGCCATTTTTTACTTGACAACGCCTGCCACCCGCATATTTACAAATTAGAAGATACGGGCGTGGCGCACGGATTGATTGAATCGGAATTTGACAAGTATCTCAAACGCCAACAGGGCGAAAAAGTGCATAGAAACGCCGCGAAACGCTTGACGAAACGCAAAGGGGTTGCCCCTGCCGTAGCGAACGTTTTGGAAGTGGAAGAAAAAGCAATCAACCGCTCGATTTCCACGATGAAAACGGTAAACGGAGCGTTCTCTTGCCCGTTTAAACCCTTCCATACGCTTGCAAAAGTTGTTTTGAATAAACTCAACGCAGCAAAGTTTGAAAGTATGTTTTTGCACTTTGCCAACGACTCTGCTTGCAACGAATTAAACCCCACTTTGCACGAGAACTTGAAAAACGCAGTTACGCCTGCGGTGGAAGTGATTTGCGCGTATTTTGACGCAACGGAAAACAACGCTTTGGATAGCGAAGTATATATACAATTTGATAAAGATTATAAAGGAGTTTCAATTTTATGAACAACCAAGAAACCGCCGCTGTAAACGCGGCAGACGGAAAATTGACGTCTTTGGAAAAGAAATGGGTGCTCTACGACGTGGCAAACTCGGCGTATACCCTGCTCGCCACGGCACTTTTGGCGTTCTATTTCAACTTCCTTTCCCCTTCGGAGAGCTTAACGACGGTTTGGGGTTCGGTAAACGTTATCGTAACCGTAATTGCCGTTATTCTTTGCCCGATTATGGGTACGTACGCCGATTTTAGTAAAAAGAAAAACATATTTATGATTTTTGCAAGTATCGGTATTATAGGTTGTACCCTGCTTTCGGTATTTAGCGCAATGAAAGGTTTTGCGTTTGCAGGCGTGCTGTTTATGATCGTGTACGTTGTCACGGAAGTGGGTTATACTTCGGCGAACGTGTTCTACGACTCGATGCTTTCCGACGTAACGACGGATGAAAAAATGCATAAAGTATCCGCAAACGGCTATGCTTGGGGGTATATCGGTAGTTGTATTCCGTTTATCATTTGCTTGGTGCTGTACGTGCTTGGCGATATGGTATTTTTGGGCGACGTTATCGGCTACACCGACGCAGGTAAAGAAATTTACGCGAAACCGTTCTTGGGTACGGCGTACACGCTTTGCTGTTTGGTAACGGCGGCTTGGTGGTTTATCTTCACTTTGCCCCTGTATAAAAATTATAAACAAACGCACTTCTTGCCCAGACCCGAAAAACCCATCCGCGAAACGTTCGTGCGCTTGGGCTTGGTGTTTAAGGAATTTGCCAAGAATAAAAAGGCGCTGTTCTTCTTGATTGCGTACTTCTTCTATATCGACGGCGTACATACCATTATTAAAATGGCAATGAGTATCGGTAACGACTTGCAGTTCGAAAACTTTGGCACGGTGAAGCTCGTTATCGCGTTGTTCGTTACGCAAATCGTAGCGTTCCCTTGCGCGATTATCTTTGGTAAACTCGCGTCTAAACACAAATCGACCAGCTTGCTTATCTTGTGCATTTTGGCGTATATGTCTATCGGCGTACTCGCCGTGTTCCTCCGTCAAGAATGGCAATTCTGGATGATGGCGGTGGGCGTTGGTATGTTCCAAGGCGGTGTACAAGCTATGTCGAGATCGTATTTTACCAAAATTATCCCTGCGGAAAAGACGGGCGAATTCTTCGGCATTTACGATATTTTCGGCAAAAGTGCCGCGATCGTGGGCGTTGGTTTGATTTCGCTACTTAGCGGTTTCTTCCCCCTTGCGGAAGGTACTTGGATCAATATTGCGCTTATCCCCCTGCCTATCCTGTTCGGGCTTGGTTTGATTTTCTTCTTGATTTCCATGAAGATCCCTTGCGATACGGACACCGAATGTGCTTGCCCTGCGGAAACGGAAAATACGCAAGAAACGTTCTAAAATTTTAAACGAATAAAACAAACGGCGGACTGTTTTTCAGTCCTCCGTTTTTAAGTTGTACGGTTTTTAAGCTTGTACGCCACCCCATTCAGCCAAAAGGCATTCCGCTTTTTCTGCTTGTACGATTTGTTCTTGCACCAAAAAAGGAACGAGTTTTTTCAACAACGCTTCGTTCTTTTGCACAATCGCTTTCGCTTGTTCATAGCATTTTTGCACGATTTCATCAAACGCAGCGTTCAATTTTTCTAATCGCTGCGCAGCGTAAGGAAGGTCTTCGTTTCTATTCGGTGAATAACGCAAAAGCAAGCCCAACATTCCGTTTTTCGACATGGAAAGCAAAATCTCATCTACGATGGACAAATATTGGTCCAAGTTGTCATAGATTTTACCCAAAATGATTTCTTCCGCCGCATAACCGCCTAATAAAACCGTGACCGTTTTTAAAAGGACGTTTTTATCGTTATAGTTGGTTTTCGATAATTCATCGTCAAACCCATCGTCTATACCATCGTACTCGTCGTCGCAATCGTCATCGTCGTACTCGTCGTCGCAATCGTCATCGTCGTAATCGTAGTCGAATTCGGAAATAATGCCGTCGAAATAGTCGCTACAAACGGTATCCGCGTCCAAAGATAATACGTAGTGCCCTTTGTGAAAACTGCGCCCAACAATAAACGACCCCAAATTGCGACACGCAAAAATGGTATCTTCAAGCGAAGATTTTTCACGCGGAATATCTTCATTTTTAATTTCTGAAATGCGCTCATAAATAAGTTGTTCGCTGATAAAGCCGTTTTCGTCCGAATGTAATAAACATTCGTTGACGAGTGTTTCAAGCGCCGCACAAGAAAATCCAGCGCAAAGTTTTGCAATTTCTTTCGTTTCCACTTCAAATCGACAAAGAGATTTTTTCATATACATCTCTAAAAGTGCCACGCGCGAAGAATAACTCGGCAAACCGATTCCGATTTTTTTATCCATTCGTCCTGGACGAGTGAGCGTGGACGGCAAAACCCCGTAATTGTTGCAGGTTGCCACGAAAACGATATTATCCGAACTGTCCATACCGTCGATTAACGTCAATAACTGCGTTAAAATCGTTTTGGAACGGTCGGTGTAATATTCTTCCGTGCCGTTGGGAAGCACCTTGTCCATCTCATCAAAAAACACCATCGTGGGATTTTTGTACTTCGCCGCTTTGACAAACGTTTTTTTGATGTGCCTACAAATCATGGATTCGTCTTCCACGTCGCCCAAATCAATTTTAAACACCTTTAAGCCGCACTCGCACGCCATAACTTTGGAAAAGAGTGTTTTCCCCGTGCCGGCTTCACCGTAAAAAATAATGCCTTTGGGAAGCTTTGCGCCTTTGCTTTTATACTTTTCACGATTGTTAAAAATATCGCACAGCCGCTTTAATTCTTCCTTCTCCGTTTCATACCCTGCAATACTGTCAAAATTGTAATTCATAATTTTCTACCTCCGTTTGTTTTGATATTTCCATTATATACCAAAACAATGAAAATATATAGACCGCAATTATAAACTATTTTTTGACCCCTTATTTTTTAATATTTTTGTTGTTTTACCGCTAATTTGCTTGATTTTTTGCCCCCTTTTCGTGTACAATAAATGAAAGGTGATATAATATGGATGAAAAAATTAAAATTAGTTTATCAAAAAACACGCTGGAAATACTGAAAAAAGACTGCGCCGATTTTAAAATTTTGAAAGCGAACGGACAACCGAATATGAATGCTTTCATCAATCAACTGGTCGTCAATTTTTACGAAGCATTTTCCGCAAGCGAAGAAACTCTGCACGCAGACGTAAAAGCTGCGCTTGCCGTTGTGCCGCAATATTATCAAGAAAAGGTATTTCAAGACGTCATGAAAGTGTTTACTAAAAAAAGCGAACAAGGTGCAGCCAAAAAAGATACCACTACGCTTGCTTTTAAGCCAACCAAAAACTCTCAACGGGCGCTTCTTTATATCGAGCACGTACTTTTGCAAAACGAATCGCTTTCGTCGTTTTACCGCAGAATGTTTTTCGCGTACACACAAAAAACCAAAAATGAAAGAGAAAAAATTATACACAAAAACGTTTTTGAATTGTTAGAAAAAGCCATCGAACGTAGGGTACAGGTATGCGTTCAATTGCAATCGGGCGACGTGATAAACCACCTTTCCGTATACGCGATGAGCGCATCCAAGGACGAGCTTTTTAATTACGTCTTAGCATGCTCGGATAAACATAATACAACCATGCGCCTTGCCTCCATTCAATCGGTTTCTTTGCTTTCCATTTCATCGAATATTCCCCAAGAGAATAAGGCGTTGTTTGATCGACAAATTGCCTGCGCGGCACAATATCCTATGTATAACACGGACAATCAGCCCATTCAAGTACAGCTTACGGATAAAGGAAAAAAACTGTTTGAAAAAATTTATCTCTATCGCCCTACTCCTACGAAAATTGAAGGGAATATTTATACGTTCGATTGCTCGGCAAATCAACTTTTATATTATTTTGAACGCTTTGGCGAGCATGCTCTAATTTTATCCCCGAGAAAATTAGGAATCTTTATGCGGAATTATTATTATTTTGCATTAAAAAAATATAAGACGATTTATCGGGAAGACCACTAAATTATTTTGGAATTCAATAAACAAACGGCGGACTATTTTCAGTCCGCCGTTTTTAAGTTGTGCTCAATGATTACGCGTTTTCTTTTTTCGCTTCGCTTTGCGAACCCGTCGGGTTCAAAATACTGTACCCTACGTTGACAAGGTGGTCGGCTACACGCTCCAGCCCTGCTACCGTCGATGAGAAATACGCCGACAATTCTACTTTGCAGCTGCCTTCTGCCAACCGCGCAAAGTGACTTGCCGAAAGCGCTTTTTTCATTCCGTCCACTTTGTTTTCAAGCGCCGTCAGCTCGTCTAAGCGCGTCGAATCCAAATGGTCAAACGCATCGCTGGCAATTTCGAACATTTTCAAAACCGCGGCGTGCATTTCTTTCAAGTCCGCAAGCGCATTTTCGGAAAAGCTCAAGCCGTCGTTTGCCATTTGCGCGCCGATTTCGTGGAAGTTTTCCGCGTGGTCGCCGATACGCTCAACGTCGTTTAACACGTGGAAATACGAACCGATTACCCGTTCATCCCCTGCCGAAACGAGCGGAGAAAGCTTGATCAAATATTTGGAAAGCGAATGGTTGGTAAAGTCGATGATGCTTTCGTTTTCGTAAATATCTTTACCTTTTTTATCCGAGCCGCTGAGAATGGCTTCGAAAGCGTTTTCGATATTCGTACGCGCGAGCGCGGTCATATATTCGATTTCTTTTTTTACTTGCATCATAGCAATCGGGGGCGTTTTTAAAAGTCGTTCGTCGACAAACTTAAGTTGACGTTTGTCTTCTTCGGTGGGCTTGTCCTTGATGACGAACGTAGCCAGTTTAACGAGTTGTTTGATAAACGGCAACAAAAGTAGCGTCGTCGTTACGTTGAAAATAACGTGGAACCAAGCAAGCTGCATTTGCGAATTGCCGGGAAGTATACTTTCTAACAACTGCACCGCAGGGCTTTTGAAAATCCAAAGGAAAATTGTAAACACGACCGTACCCGCTACGTTAAAGGTCAAGTGAATGAGCGCCGTACGCTTTGCGTTGGGCGTTGCGCCGATTGCCGCAAGCGCTGCCGTCACGCAAGTACCGATGTTGGAGCCGAGTACCAAAAACAACGCGTCGGAAAGCCCCAGCGCGCCCACGCCGACCATCGTGATGAAAATACCCGTTGCCGCCGACGAGCTTTGGATCAACGCCGTAAATATCGCACCGCACAAAATCAATAAAAGCGGAAAGCTGATTTGCGTAAACAAGTTTTGGAAAAGCGCGATAATTTCTTGTCCGCCAACCGTATTCTTGTTAAACGCACCGCCCATTAAATCCAGCCCGACGAAAATTAAACCAAAGCCACACAAAATTCCGCCGATTTGTTTTACTTTTTCGCTTTTAAAGAACGTCATCATGACGCCAACGAATGCAAGCAACGTCATAAAGTCGGAAATGGGCAACGATTTGAGTGAAACGATTACGCCTGTGATGGTCGTACCGATATTTGCGCCCATAATAATCGCAGTCGCTTGGAACAAAGTCATAATCCCTGCGTTGACGAAACCGATCGCCATAACGCTGGTTGCCGACGAGCTTTGGATAATCGCCGTTACGCTTGCGCCGATCCCGACGCCTGCCAAACGGTTATTGCTGATTTTGCCGAGCAAGCGTTTCATACCCTTGCCGGCGCTTTTTTCCAAGCCGTCGCCGAGCATATTCATACCAGCGATAAACACACCTACGCCTGCGAGTAGCAACAAGAAACATTCTAACATATATTTCTTTCTCCTTAATAGAACTTTTTTTCAATGCGTATGATTCAATTTTTTTCCCTATATCCCTATTATAAATTATAACATAAAACGTTTGCGTTTGGCAAGGGAATGACGAAAATTTTAGCAATGGTAAGTAAATTTTATTCAATTTTTAGCAATTTAAAAACAAAAAGAGAGGGTGTTTTTCACTCTCTCTTTTCGTACCGCCGTAGCGGTATATCACAAACCCCGATGGTGTAATAGCTTATTTAGTTGTTTACGATATCGCGCGCGACGAACACGCCGCTTGCGGACGCGTGCGAAAGCGAATGCGTAATGCCGCTGCCGTCGCCGATCACGTACAAGCCTTTATAGCGGCTTTGCAGCGTTTCGTCCACTTCCACTTCCATATTATAAAATTTCACTTCCACGCCGTACAACAGCGTGTCTTCGTTTGCCGTACCCGGCGCAATTTTATCCAGCGCGTAAATCATTTCGATAATGCCATCGAGTATACGCTTGGGCAAAACCAAACTCAAATCGCCAGGCGTTGCGCTTAAAGTGGGCGTCGTGAACGATTCTTCCATGCGCGCAGGCGTACTTCTTTTACCGCGAATCAAATCGCCGAACCGTTGCACGATGATACCGCCGCCCAGCATATTGCTAAGGCGGGCAATCGATTCGCCGTAGCCGTTGGAATCGCGGAAGGGCTCGGAAAAATGCTTGGCAACGAGCAGGGCAAAGTTGGTGTTTTTCGTTTGCTTGGCAGGATCTTCGTAGCTATGACCGTTAACCGTGATAATGCCGTTGGTATTTTCGCTTACCACCGCGCCGTTGGGATTCATACAAAACGTGCGTACTCGATCGCCGTATTTTTCCGTGCGATATACGATTTTGCTTTCGTAAAGTTCGCTGGTCAAATGCGAGAAAATTTCAGCCGGAAGTTCCACCCGCACACCGATATCCACGCGGTTGGATTTGGTGGGAATTTGCAATTCGTTGCATACCTGCTCCATCCATTTACTACCGCTTCTGCCCACCGACACGATACACTTCTCGCAAGTAAACGCGTCGTTTTTCGTTTGGATTTGATAGCCGTTTTCGATCAAACGGATACGTTCGACGGGGGTATTGAAGCGGAAATCGACCTTGTCTTTGAGTTCGCTATAGAGGTTTTTCAAAACCACGTAGTTGATATCCGTGCCTAAGTGACGAACGGACGCGTCCAAAAGGTGTAAGCCGTTTTGCATACACAGCTTTTTGAACTTCGAACCGGCGGTCGAATACAACTTCGTACCCTCTCCGCCGTAGCGCATATTGATTTCGTCTACGTAATGCATAAGCTCAATCGCGCGTTGTTTGCCGATATACTCGAACAGCGTACCGCCGAAATCGTTGGTAATGTTATACTTCCCGTCCGAGAATGCGCCTGCACCGCCAAAACCGCTCATAATCGAACAGCTTTTGCAGTTGATACAGCTTTTTACTTTATCGCCGTCAATCGGGCATTTTCTTTTTTCCAGCGGATGACCGCTTTCAAACACCGCTACTTTTAATTTTGGCGAGCGTTGCATCAGTTCGTATGCGGAAAAAATTCCACCCGGACCTGCGCCGATGATAATTACGTCGTATTGCATATAGTTTCTCCCTTATTTTCCCCACTTATTCGAGTGGCAAGCACATAAAAAATAGTCGGCTGCCGTTGCTTATAACAAGAACGGTAGTCAACCATTTACGGCGGTTGGTAGAGACGCTTACCCTTATTATAAGCTTATACCCAAAAGTTATCAAATCACGATGTACATTATAGCATAATTCTATATAAAAATCAAGTCAAAACGACGTTTTTTCGTCAATTTTCACGCGTTTTAACCGTTTTTTTGTTTTTTAAAGTAACTTTTTTTACAAAAGGGGTTGATTTTTGGTTTTCGCTATTGTATAATATACCCCACGACACCTTTGCGCGTTTCCGTATCCAATGCGACCGGTGTTATTTTTGATTGACCGTCCTAAACCGAGTGGATTGCTCGGACGTTAGACGGTGGATAAGGAGAAAAATATGAAAAGACAAAACCGTTTATCCGTTGCGCTCGATATCGACGACGTGTTGATGGATTGCACGTCGTACGCAATTCAACTTGCAAATGAGAAATATAAATTCGACCCCCCTTTGACCCTTTACGAGGTGACGCAATGGGGAAAATCGGGCAAGCGCACGGACGCTATGTTCGAGTTTTTTTCCGACCCCGAATTTTACCGCACGCAACCCGTTTCTAAGGGCGCGAAAGAATTTGTGGAAGAACTCTCGCAAATTGCCGACGTGTTCGTGTCTACCGCCATTCCTCCGCAATTTATGGGTATCCGTGCAGAGCAAATTTTCCGCGAATTCCCGCAAATTCCCGCCGATCATATCTACATGGGCTCGCGCAAGGATAAAATTAACGTGGATATTTTGTTCGACGACGGTTTGCATAACGTTTTGCGCTCGCAAGCGCGTTATCCGATTTTAAAACGCCGTCCGTGGAATCAAGAGGCGACGGGCGTACTCGCCGTGAACACGTACGATGAGTTTTTGAAACTCGTGGAAGTGATTGCGGACAGCTACAGCTTGCGCCGTGAGGCGGACACGTTTAACGAGCCGACGATCGTGGTACTCGTCGGGCCGTCGGGCAGCGGTAAATCCACTATCGCCAAACGCGTACTCGAAAAGACGGACCGTTTTGAAAAGTTGATGAGTTACACGACGAGCGACCCCACCGCCGAAACGGTGAACGAGTGGTATAATTACGTGGATTTGGAAACTTTCCGCGAAATGTGCGAAAACGGGGAAATGTTTCAATCGACCATGTATTACGGGCACGGCTACGGCTCGCGCAAGTGCGACGTAGAAGAAATTTTATCACGCGGAAAACACGTGCTTGCGACGATGGATATTTGCGGTGCGATGTCGCTTAAAACCAACTTCAAAAACGTGGTTACCGTGTACGTGAAACGGGATAAAAAACGGCTATTGTCGGCGATTTTGCGTAAAAATTCGTCGGTGGAAGATAAGGTAAACCGCATCATCGCCACCGAAGCGGAAAAACAAAACGCGGAAATCTGCGATTACGTCGTTGCGTTTGAAACGTACGACGAGGCTGTAGAAAAATTAAGTG
>JAZSMB010000194.1:0-6504 GCA_045535685.1 Candidatus Scatosoma sp. | reverse complement strand
CTTGCTGAATCGTACCGCATTGCCACGTTCTGCCGATAGAGTCTTCCAAGTGGAAGTCGATTTTCGGGCCGTAGAATGCGCCGTCTCCTTCGTTGACAACGTAGTTAAGCCCCAAATCGTCGAGTGCCGAGCGCAATGCGTCGGTTGCTACGTTCCATTCTTCATCGCTACCCATACTATTTTCGGGACGGGTAGAAAGTTCCACGTGATATTTAAAGCCAAACAGCGTGTATACTTCGTTAATCAAGCGCACGACGCCTTTGATTTCGTCTTTGATTTGTTCGGGCGTCATAAAGATATGCGCGTCGTCTTGGGTAAAGCAACGCACGCGGAAAAGTCCGTGCAGCTGACCGGATTTTTCGTGGCGGTGCACAAGCCCAAGTTCACCCATACGGATAGGCAAATCTTTATAGCTGTGCGGTTCGTTTTTGTAAACGAGAATAGAACCGGGACAGTTCATGGGCTTAATTGCGAAGTCTTCTTCGTCTACTTTCGTCGTGTACATATTATCGCGGTAATGGAACCAATGCCCTGACGTTTCCCAAAGCGTTCTATTGAGCATAATGGGCGTATTTACTTCTACGTAGCCCTCGCGGGTGTGAATTTGACGCCAGTAATTGATCAGCTCGTTTTTGAGTACCATACCGTTGGGCAGGAAGAAAGGCAAACCCTTACCTTCGTTCATCATTGCGAATAATTTGAGTTCTTTGCCCAGTTTCGTATGGTCGCGCTTTTTCGCCTCTTCGAGCATGGTAAAGTACGCTTCCATTTCGTCCTTTTTCGCAAAAGCCGTACCGTAAATGCGGGTAAGCATTTTGTTATGCTCGTCCCCGCGCCAGTATGCGCCTGCAATACTCGTTAAGCGGAATGCTTTGATTTTACCCGTGGAAGGTAAGTGCGGACCGCGGCAAAGGTCGGTAAAGTTGCCTTGTTTGTAAAAAGAAATTTCCGCGTCGTTAGGTAAATCTTCGATAAGTTCTACCTTATAATTTTCTTTATAATTCTTCATGAGTTCGATCACTTCGTTTCTGGGCAACCTAAAGCGTTCGATGGGTAAATTACTCTTGATGATTTTTTGCATTTCCGATTCTACTTTTACCAAATCCGCTTGCGTGATAGGCGTGACGAAATCGATATCGTAATAGAACCCGTTGTCGATTACGGGACCGATAGCAAGTTTACAAGTAGGATATACCGTTTTGAGCGCTTGCGCCAAAACGTGCGCACAAGTATGACGATATACCGCCAAGCCCTCTTTGTCTTTGAGGGTGACGATTTCGAGTGCGTCGCCTTCATTGAGCACGTGCGACATATCCACGAGTTCCCCGTTTACCTTTGCACAAATAGCGTTTCTTGCCAAACCTTCGGAGATTGCAAGTGCAGCTTGCATTGCGGTTGCGCCGTTTTCAAGCGCCATACTGTCTCCGCTTTTTAAAATAACGTTCATATTTTTTCCTCCATATTGAGTGTGTTTTTTCTAATTGTAATAAAAAACGCCTTAAATTTTTCCTTTCGAAAAAATTTAAGGACGCAAATATATGCGCGGTTCCACCTTAATTGTTGAGAAATACTCAACCGCTCTTTATACTATTCGATTATCCGCAACGTAAAGTGGTTTCACAATCCGTATCCAAACGCTTGCCTTTCAGCCAAGGGCAAACTCTCTGTAAGTTGAAAAAACGGCGCTACTTGTCTTTACGCATATTATTGTAATGCTTTGCGCCGTATTTGTCAACCGTTTTGCTATCGTTTGTACAAATTTTCAGCAAAAAACGACCCGACCTTGATAATATTTTTTTAAAAACGCCTGCGTTTCCGCGTCCGTTTCGCCAAAACAATAAATTTGTCCGCCGCCGCCCAAAATAATTTCCCCGATAATCGACCGCTTGCCTGTTAATACGCTACGCGTAAGCAAACGGTACTCTTTATCGTACGTTTTCTCTTCTTGCACGAACAGCTTTTCGTCGCAATCTTCTACCAAAAACTCTAAAAAGTTTTCCACCGACGAGATACCCGTGTTCGCGTTGACGTATTCGAGCACCCCTTCCCAACGTTCTTTAAGTCCGCCTAAACGAAAATGAAAAACGCCGTCGAGTGAGTAGTTTTCCATCCCTTTCAATCGGCGAAAAATATACGCTTTATCTTCTTTATAATCCGCCGCCACCAAAGCGGTTAAAAACAGTCTGCGCTCGCTTTCATCCAGCAAAGGCAACGGCAAGCGTTTTTCAAAAAAGGCGTATTTATAACCAACCGCGATGATATCGGCGATATTTTCTTCGGCGAAACGGCGCACGTACGGACAATACGCGCGCTCGATTTTTAAGGCGATTTGCGCGCACTCGCCCTCCTGCTCCAAACAAATTTCCGCAGGCAAAAAAGAAAAGCGCTGTTGCACTTTTTTATATAAGTACGACATATATTTATCGTTATAACCGTTTTGCGTAATCGTGATTTCTTCCACCTTAATATTGTATGCGCTAAAAAACAAATTATTTATTCGTTTTTGAAAATTCCGCCTCTATCCCACACGTGTATTTGCTTGACTTGTCCAAAAAAATACTCTATAATATATAATGTACGTTAAAATTACGCGCAAAACGCGCGTATGGAGGTCAGTTGTATGATGGATATGAAATCGGTAGAAAGTAAATGGCAAGCCAAATGGGAGAAGAGTAAGCTTAACGTGTTTAATAAGAAGAATGCGGATAAAAAGCTGTACGTTTTGGAAATGTTCTCTTACCCTTCGGGCGCAAAATTGCACGTAGGACATTGGTATAACTACGGCCCTACCGACACGTATGCGCGTTTTAAGAAAATGCAAGGCTACGAAGTATTCCAACCCATGGGGTTCGACGCGTTCGGTTTGCCTGCGGAAAATTACGCTATTAAGACGGGCGTTCATCCCCAAGATTCCACGCAAAAGAATATCGAAACGATGGAACGCCAACTTAAAAATATGGGCGCGATGTTCGATTGGTCGCAAGAAATCGTTACCTGTCAACCCGATTATTATAAATGGACGCAATGGCTGTTTTTACAGCTGTATAAAAAAGGGCTTGCTTACAGAAAAGAAGCGCTTGTCAACTGGTGTCCCGGTTGCGAAACGGTACTTGCAAACGAACAAGTAATCGACGGCAAGTGCGAACGCTGCTCCTCCGTGGTACTGCGTAAGGATATGACGCAATGGTTCTTTAAAATTACCGATTACGCGGAAGAACTTTTAAGCGACCTCGACGGCTTGGATTGGCCGGAGAAGACCAAACTTATGCAAAAGAACTGGATCGGACGTTCGACGGGCTGCGAAATTCAATTTACCTGTGAAACGGGCGACGATATCACGGTATTTACTACCCGCCCCGACACGGTATTCGGCGTAAACTACGTCGTACTCGCTCCCGAACATCCGTTGGTGGAAAAACTCAAAGCGGCGCATCCCGAATATGCGGACGCGATGGATAAATACGTACAATACGCGGCGGAAGCAAACGATATCGACCGTCTTTCGACTGCGCGTGAAAAAACGGGCGTGTTTACGGGCGCGTACGCGACGCATCCCTTGACGGGCAAAAAAGTGCCTATCTATCTTGCCGATTACGTCCTCTATTCGTACGGAACGGGCGCGGTTATGGCGGTTGCGGCGCACGACGAACGCGACTATGCGTTTGCGACCAAATACGGTTTGCCCATCACGCAAGTTATTCAAAAAGCAGGCGGCGAAACGTTGTTGCCGTTTACTGAGGACGGTATTTTGGTGAACAGCGGCGAATTTGACGGACTCTCGGGCGAAGACGCGCGGAATGCGATTGCAGCGCACTTGACCAAAATCGGTAAAGGCGGTAAAAAAGTGAATTACCGTTTGCGCGACTGGTCGGTTTCCCGTCAACGCTATTGGGGCGCGCCTATCCCGATGATTCATTGCGAAAAGTGCGGCGTAGTACCCGTACCCGAAAAGGATTTGCCCGTTAAACTCCCCTATGACGTAGAATTCCGTCCCACAGGAAAATCGCCTTTGGCATCGCACGCAGGATTTATGAAATGCTCGTGCCCTAAGTGTGGCGGCAAGGCACAACGCGATCCCGATACGCTCGACACGTTCGTATGCTCGAGCTGGTATTATCTTCGTTATCCCGACGCGCACAACGATAAACAAGCGTTCTCGAAAGAAGTAGCGGATAAAATGGTGCCCGTGGACGTTTACGTTGGCGGCTATGAACACGCTTGTATGCACCTTTTGTATGCGCGCTTTATTGCAAAAGCGTTGCGCGATATGGGCTATATCAACTTCGGCGAACCGTTCAAGCGTTTGGTACACCAAGGTATTATTCTTGGGCCAGACGGAAACCGTATGTCTAAATCGCACGGAAACGTTATCTCCCCCGACACCTATATCGACGAATACGGCTCGGATATTTTCCGCTTGTATTTAATGTTCGGTTTTAGCTACACCGAAGGCGGGCCTTGGAATGACGACGGTATTAAGTCGGTGGCGAAATTCCTTGACCGTGTAGAACGTTTGGTTGGGAAATCACTCGAAATTGCCGAAAACGGTCACGATAACATGGGTTCGGCGGAAAAAGAACTCAATTACGTAAAGCATAATGCGATTAAGTCGATTACGCGCGACGTGGAATTATTCTCGTTCAATACGTCGATTGCGCGCTTGATGGAATATGTGAACGCTCTTCAAAAATACGAGGCGGAAAACAGCAAAAACGTTGTGTTCTATAAAGAATGCATCACCGATTTGGTTCGTATGCTTGCACCGTTTACCCCCCACTTTGCCGAAGAGCTTTGGGAAACGCTGGGCAATAAGGAAACGGTTTTTGCGGAAAGCTATCCCCTTGTAAACGAAGCGGCGCTTGTTAAAGATGAAACGGAATACGCCGTGCAAGTGAACAGCAAAATCAAAGCGAAAATGATGATTGCACAAGGGCTTTCGGACGAAGAAATTCAAGCGGCGGTTTGCGCAAACCCCGAAATTGCGGCGCAAATCGAAGGCAAAACGATCAGAAAATGCATCATCGTTAAAAACCGTTTGGTAAACTTAATCGTTGGCTAAAACCAATAAAAATATTTCTCCCACGGCAAATGCCGTGGGAGATTTTGTTTGCTATGATGATTGTTTTGCGGGTTTTTATTCCCAAATGGCAATTTCGCCGTTTGCATCGTAGTGCCAATAATTTCCACCGTTCGTGGGTACGTCTGCTTCGTTTTCAACGTAATAGTAGCGCGTTGCGTTGGTTAAATAGGAGTTGGATACCCCCTCAATATTATCCCACTCGCTTGCCGTACCCTTATAATATACGCTCGTTAAGCTACTGCAACGAGCGAACGCAAGATGGCCAATACTCGTCACATTGTTGCCGATGACGACGCTCGTTAAGCTACTGCAATCACGAAACGCAAGATCGCCAATACTCGTCACGCTGTCGGGGATCACTACGCTCGTTAAGCTACTGCAATACGTGAACGCAAAATCGCCAATACTCGTCACGCTGTTGCCGATAACGACGCTCGTTAAGCTACTGCAACCATAGAACGTCCTATCGCCAATCGTTTCTACACTGTCGGGAATAACGACATTTGCCAATTTACTGCAATTAGAGAACGCAGAATTGCCAATACTCGTCACATTGTTGCCCATGTCCACGCTCGACAAACTACTACAATTATAGAACGCAAGATGGCCAATACTCGTCACATTGTTGCCGATGACGACGCTCGTTAAGCTGCTGCAATCACGGAACGCAGAATTGCCAATACTCGTCACGTTGTCGGGGATTACTACACTCGTTAAGCTACTGCAACCAGCGAACGCATTATTGCCAATACTCGTCACGCTGTCGGGGATGACGACGCTCGTTAAGCTGCTGCAATAATAGAACGCACCGTTACCAATCGTTTCTACATTGTCGGGGATGGTAAACGAAGTTGCCGCTTTGCCAACAGCATATTGTATAAGCGTTTTTCCGTCTTTGCTATACAAGTTGCCGTCTATCGATTGATACGTTTGATTGCTGTCGCTTACTTCCATATTTGTCAAATGAATGCAACCAGCGAACGCATAATCGCCAATGCTCGTCACGCTGTCGGGGATAACAATACTCGTTAAGCTATCGCAATTATAGAACGCCTCATAAACAATCGCCTCCACGCTGTCGGGGATCGTAAACGAAGTTGCCGCTTTGCCAACAGCATATTGTATAAGCGTTTTTCCGCCTTTGCTATACAAGTTGCCGTCTATCGATTGATACGTTTGATTGTTATCGCTTACGTTGATATTGGTTAAGCTACTGCAATTATAGAACGCCTCACTACCAATCGTTGTCACGTTGTCGGGGATTACCACGCTCGTTAAGCTACTGCAATGTATGAACGCCCTATCGCCAATACTCGTCACGTTGTCGGGGATTACTACACTCGTTAAGCTACTGCAACCAGCGAACGCATTATTGCCAATACTCGTCACGCTGTCGGGGATGACGACGCTCGTTAAGCTGCTGC
>JAZSMB010000180.1:0-3863 GCA_045535685.1 Candidatus Scatosoma sp. | reverse complement strand
TGATTCTGACAGGCAAAATCAAATACAAATACTCGTCCGACGCGTGCGGTTTGATGACGCAGGGCGCAATCGCCGTATTGAAATGCAGGAAAACGTGATCGTCGCCGATCGCGCGCAGCGCCTCCGATAAATATCTACCGTTAAAGGCAATGGCAAGATCTTTTCCGTCGAGATCGATGACGACGTTTTCGTTGACGTTGCCGATTTCGGAGTTGGAAAGCACCGACATCGTCTTTTCTTTCATTTCAAGTTTTATCAGGTTATTTCTATCGTTTTTGGCAACGACGGACGCGCGGTCGATCGCCGTCAAAAACTGCTCTCTGCTCACCGCGATTTCGGTGACGAAATCACTTGGAATAATGCCTTTATAATTGATAAAATCCCCTTCAAAAAGGCGGGAGAACAGCGCGGCGCCGGCAACCTCTACCGCAAGATAATTCTTTTGCAGTCTTACCGTGACTTCTTCCTCTTCTTTTTCAATCAGCCTTGCAATTTCGCCAAGCGTTCTGCCGGGAACAACAGCCTGGAACGTCCCCGTCGACGCGCTGACCTGTTTGTTACAAACGGCAAGGCGGAAACCGTCCAGAGCAACGGCGGTCAACTTGTCCTCTTTTACCTCGATCAGGCAACCTTTCAAAATTGGACGGCTTTCGTCCTGCGAACAGCAAAACGTCGTCTTTGCTATCATATCTTTGAAATCTTTTTGAAGGATCGTAAACGAATTTTCGTTGATGTCGCGGTTGATTTCGGGAAAATCCTCGGCGTTTAATACCTGCATCAATCCTTCCGAATCGGCGTAGCGAATCGCAAGTTGGTTGTTGTCGCCAAGGTAAAGTTCTATCTGATCTTCCTTTTCGAGTTTTTTGACGTATTCCGAAAAATATTTGCCGGGAACGACCGTTTCTCCTTCTTGCAGCACTTCTGCGCGGATGGTTTTTTCAATGGCAATTTCCATATCGGTGGCAAGCAGGGTTACCGTATCTCCCTTTGCCGAAAATCGGATTCCTTCCAGTACGGGATTGGTTGATTTACTGCTGACGGCTTTTACAACTTTTTGCGTCGCGTCCGACAGGTCTAATCCGTTGACAATGACTTTCATTGGCGTGTTCTCCTTGATTTATTGTTCATTTTAATTTGATATTATTTTAGTATTAATAGTAGTAGGGACGGTGGACGCTGTGGACAGGCATGTTCCGTCCGTTTTTTCTACCACATATATTATATAAAATATCTATCAAAAAAGCAAGTGAATCCACCTTTTTCTTTTCCCCTTTTCGCTGTGGACAAGGCTGTGGAAAGAAGAAAAATATTTGTGAGCAAAGTGGACAACTTTTCTTGATAAGTTTTTTGTCTTTTTCAGCGCTGCATAATATAAGGAATATTTGCGCGCGAATGAATAAATATAGAGTATAAAAAAAGAAATCCACAAAGATTTTCACAATGTGGATTGATTTTTGTGAGAGCGCTTGTGGGTAGTGGAAAAGAAATTTTATAAAGTGATTTCATTTTGTATCACTTTTAGAATTCGCTTTCCAGTTGTACGTATTCTATCACTGATTCCAGCGACGGACAGTCGTATTTTGTGATATGAAAGGTAAACAGCACTCGCCCTCGTTTTGACGTGATCGTCCAGTGGTTGTCGTTTTCCGTAATATGATATACGTGTCTTCCCTTTTTGATACTCATTGTCAGATTCCCCTTTTTTTTTCTATCATAACAAGGGAAAATGAACAATAACTGTCATATTTATAAAATTTTTCAAAAAAAGTATATGCAGTTTCCACCCCCCACCCGTTCAAGTCCCTTTCCAGCAAATAAAAAACGGCGGGCACATAAATGTATCCGCCGTTTTTTTGGTCGGAGTAGCGGGACTTGAACCCACGACCTCTTGCCCCCCAGACAAGCGCGCTACCAACTGCGCTATACCCCGATTTATTGTTTGCGCCGCAAAAACAATCATTGCCCTTTACAGCCTGTACATTATACAACAAAAAAATTTGCTTGTAAAGGCTTTTTCGCCCGATTATACAAAAATTTTATGCTTTTTCCGCGAAAAAATCCCCACATCTTTCTTTGCTGTGAGGATTTTTTTACAGATTGATTGAGATATTTCACTCTATTTTGCTTGAATTTTTCGTGCGTTTGTTGAAATTGATATCAGATATTCGTAAATTCCGTCCGCAATCGCCGCCGCTTGTCGGTATATCAGGGAAAGCCGCGTATTTTGAAGCGTTTGATAGGGTTTTTTACTGCGCGGTGCGACAATTCCCATAATCGCGACGTCGCCGATTGGCGCAATTTTCTTTCCAACGCCGATCCCCGGATACAAACCGCCTCTTTGCAATTTGATCATGCCGACTTCCTTTTCGTCCCCAACCGCTCCGTCAATGGCAAGCATTCTTTGATAGGTGTGTAATTTTCGAATATTTTTACCAAGTGAAATCACTTCTTTCGCGGTGATTGGACTTTTTAGTGTTCCATATATCATTAAACCAAAAATATTCTTTTTTTCAAGCATTGTTCCGACGAGTGGACCAACACTATCCCCGATAGTGATATCACTACCAATGCACGCAATGATGGGAAACTGTGTTTCTTGCAAGTAATGTTGTAGCGCAATGCCGATATTTTTTGACGTATAACCGTTTTTTAAATCAAAAAAGCATTCGTTATGGTTCATTTTTCTTTCCTCGCCCGTATGATTGACAAAAAATCATTTGGTTATTCATGTCGGGTTGTATTTTTCTGAAAAATGTGGTAATATTGTATGGGAGGTAAAATTAATATGACGTCTATGCTTTTGGCTTTTTCCGTGCCTGACGTCGTTTTACTGTGCGTGTTGCTTCTTTTTTTCCTGATTGGCGTCACGCGTGGATTTGTCCGATCGATTGTGTCTTTTTTCGGAACGTTTGTCGCGATCGCACTTGCCGTTGCACTGACTGTGCCGTTTTCCAAACTGCTTGGCAGTACGTTTGGACTGACCGCAAAGTTCAGCGCAATGTTCGAGGGATTTCTTCCGAAACTTTCTTCGGTATTTTCGGTGGATGTCGGAGGATTTACGATAGAACAGGCAACCGCAGCAGTAAAACTTCCAGGCTTTATTGAAAAAGCACTCATTCGTAACGCTGTCAGCGGCGTTTTACCGCAAGGAACGACTGTGGCGCAACTTGCCGCACCTGTTTTTGGCGGGTATTTGTGCTCGGTAACTTCATTTATTTGTCTGTTTATCATTATCAAGGTTGTTTTGCTTTTGTTATCGCATTTCTTCAAAAAAATCGACAACGTGCCGCTGCTTGGGGGACTAAACAAATTACTCGGCGGTGTGTTCGGCCTTTTAAGGGGACTACTGTTTACGTTTTCGATCCTTGCCGTTATTTCGTTTTTACCGGCAAAGTGGATGCGAAAACCCATATCATCCATACAATCGTCCGCGATCACGTCCGCGTTTTACGAAAACAACTTGCTTGTCCTTGCCGTCGGGGGAACGCTTGATGGCAGCAGTATTCAAAAATTGCTTGGCGAAATCGTCAAATAAATTTAGTCCGCAGTATTTTAACTGCGGACTTTTTTGTTTCACGTGAAACACCACAATATCTTGTGTGTTTTTTATAGAACAATAAGTTTTCGACACAATTCTTTGCGCGCTGACAAAATTTGCGCTTTTTATCATAGATGGATGGAACAAAACAATGTTGGCGCAACATGTTTGCGCCGCAAACAGAATGAAGCGCAAATATTTTATGCGCCAAAGCGCGCAACAAAAAGGCGCATTTCTTACGCTGTTGCGTATACCGTAATGCGGTATTTTGTCGGTTTTTGCCGAAAAAGTGCAACGGTAGATACGCAACAACGTTTCACCTGAA
>JAZSMB010000052.1:0-14538 GCA_045535685.1 Candidatus Scatosoma sp. | reverse complement strand
CTACGATCCGACTTGTTACAGCTTGCCAAACTTTACGGGGTATCGCTGGACGATTTGGTAGGGGCAGGTACGCCTACGCAACCGAAAAACGGCACGGAGCGCAAGAAAAAGCAAAGATCGCACTTGTTTATTATGCTGCTTTCGAGCGGTATCGTTTGGCTAATCGCTACCTGCGCATTTGTAGGTTTATTGCTTTGGAACGAAACAATCGCCGCGTGGCTGAGTTTTATCTATGCGGTAGTGGCAAACGCCATCGTCTTAATCGTTTATTCTGGACTTTGGAAGTATCGTTGGCTGAATTTTATATCCGTTTCCACGCTGATTTGGATGACGATCGTGGCAACGTGTTTGACCGTACAAGAAGTGTTGATGCCACTCGGCTTACCGTATCAGGCGATTTGGAATTTATTCTTGTTAGGAATTCCTTTACAAGTATTAGAAACGCTTTGGGTATTTTTCCGTTCGCTATTCAAGCGCGGAATAAAAAGAGAAAAGAAAAACGAAGAAATAGAGCAATAAAGGGGAAAATAGGGCAAGCATATGCTGTGCGAACATTGTAAAAAAAATCAAGCGACGAAAACGTACGAACGGGTGCAAAATCAGAGGTCTGAAACAAAGTATTATTGTTTGGATTGTTATTATCGTTTGTTTATCGCGCCTGAAAATACTGCGCAGGCTACCAAGCAAGCGTGTTCGTATTGCGGAACGACGGTTGAAACGCTTAAAAAACGCAATTTGGTGGGCTGTGCGAAGTGTTATAGCGAGCTTGCAAACGCATTGATGCCCGTTATCGTAAAAGTGCAAAAAAACGACCTGCATACGGGGACTGCTCCCGACGGAGATAGAGCGGAAAGCGTTGCTCGGCGCTGCAATGAGCTGAAAATGATTGTGGAAAAGCTCAACGCTGAAAAGGATTTTGCGGGGGCGAGAGCGTATACCGAGCGGTTGTTGCTTTTACAGGAAGGAACGGAAAAGGAGGAAGATTTCGTATGGCGCAAACGCCCGCTTTCATTCAATCCATAGTCACTTCCACCCGTATCCGCTTGGCGCGTAACCTCGCGGCGTATCCATTCCCTGAAAAACTCGACGAGAAATTAGCGCAAGAAATTATTTACTTGGTGGAAAACGCACTCAAAGAAGTAGATGAATTTGAGAAAAAAGATTTGGCAAAGCTGCCGCGTGAAGAAACGACGCTGCTTCAAGAACAGCACTTAATTAGTCCTGCTTTAATCCGTAAAAAGAACGTTGCGGCGGCGTTTTTATCCAGCGACCGCGCGGTTTCTATTATGGTCAACGAAGAGGACCATTTACGCCAGCAGTTTATTTATAAGGGGTTCGATTTATATAAAGCGTACGAAAATATCAGCGGAATCGACGAACAGCTTGGCGGGCGCTTGAATTTTGCGTACGATCAACAGCTGGGATATTTAACGGCGTGTCCGACGAATATCGGCACGGGTATGCGCGCGTCGGTTATGATGTTCTTGCCCGGGCTTGCCAAAACCAACGGTTTAAAAAGCTTTTTACCAACGCTCAAAGAGAACGGGTTGACGGTACGCGGCGTGTTCGGCGAGGGGACTGCGGCAGAAGGATATAGCTACCAGGTAAGCAACGAACGCACTTTGGGTATGTCGGAAAGTGAAATTTTAGACAAAATGGTGCGTATGACCATGACGCTTTGCGATATGGAGTTAAACGCGCGGGAATCGCTACTCAAAACGGACACAATCGCGTTAAAAGACGAGTGTTTGCGCGCTTACGGCACTCTTTGCAACTGTGCAATACTTTCGTTGAAAGAATTGACGGAAAGTATCGTAAAAGTAAAACTGGGTATGGCGCTTGGCTTTTTACAACTGCGAAATATCCAAGATTTTAACGATTTCGTAGCAAATATGCGCCCTGCGTCTTTCCGACTTGGCAACGGCTTGCAAGGCGCGAGCGAATACGATTGCGACTTGGCGCGTGCGGAAATTTCGCAAAAAGTTTTGCGGGAGTTGGTAGTGCGCGCGGACAAAAAGAATAAAAAATAAACGAAAAACAGTAAGGAAAAGGATATGTATCCCTTAACGAGAGCTTCGGAAAACTTAAGAAAAGCGTTGAAAATGGCAAACGAACTCACGGTAGAGAAAGGCGCGTATTACGTTGGTAGCGAGCATTTCATCTATACGTTTTTGTGCATGCCCGAATGTATTGCTTACGGACTTTTATCGGGCGAAGGTGTGACGAAAAACGAGTACGGCGAACTCTTTTTCAAAACGATTGATACAAACAGCAAGTGCGAAGGGCTTACTCGTCGCACGCAAAAAATTTACGACGATGCGGTACTTTTATCCGAAGAAACGAACACTTTGGCGGGTACGGCGCATATGTTATACGCCATTTTATCTATTCCCGATTGTTGTGCGGTGCAAATTTTAAAACGGTTTACCGATATTTCTACTTTACAGCAAAAAACGTATCAAGCGTTGATGGAGTTGAAACATAAACAACTTTTTGGCGAAGTGGCACAAGAAACGTACGAAACGAATCCGTTACCGCCAGAATACAGCGGCAGCGGTTACGCAGACGATAACGCTACGCAAGCCAAAGAGCAGAAAAAGGAAAGTAAATCGACTACTTTGGAAAAAGGGGGAGCATTCAAGAGCAAAAAAAGTGCGGCGATGGAAAAACTTTCGGCGTACGGTATCGATATGACCGAACGCGCCAAACGCGGTAAAATGGACCCCGTTATCGGTAGAAAGAAAGAAATCGAAAAGGTCGTGCAAGTGCTTTCCCGCCGTATGAAGAACAATCCCGTACTCGTGGGTGAGCCGGGCGTAGGGAAGAGTGCGATTATTGAAGGGCTTTCGCAAATGATCGTGTCGGGCGACGTACCCGAGCAACTTTACAATAAAACGGTATTTTCGGTGGATTTGCCGGGAATGCTGGCAGGCGCGCGGTATCGCGGCGACTTTGAAGAACGGTTAAAAGACTTAATGAGCGCGGTCATGGAAGACGGCGACATCGTTTTATTCATTGACGAAATTCACACCATCGTAGGTGCGGGGGCGTCGTCGGATAACAGCATGGACGCGGCGAATATTTTAAAACCCATGCTTGCACGGGGCGATTTGCAAGTAATCGGCGCAACTACGATCGAAGAATACCGTAAATATATCGAAAAAGACAGCGCGTTAGAGCGTAGATTTACGCCCGTGCAAGTGGACGAGCCGTCGGAAAAGGACGCTATTGCTATTCTACAAGGCTTGCGGAAAAAGTACGAGGCGCATCACGGGATCGTGATTACCGACGAGGCGATTGAGGCGGCTGTAAAACTTTCCACACGCTATATTACCGACCGTTTCTTGCCCGATAAAGCCATCGATTTAATCGACGAGGCGGCGGCAAGAGTGCGCATTATGCAAGACGGCGGATTGGAGATTAAACAGCTCCAAGCGGAAATCGACGAACTCAACCAAGCGCGCAAAACACACGAACAGCGAGGCGAATACCCCCTTGCAACGGCGGCGCTTGAAAATATGCGCTACGCGCAAGAAAAACTCAACGCACTCAAACGCGCGCAAGCACCGTTGATGCTGGCGGACGGCAGAGCGGCAATCGGCAGAGAGCAGGTTGCGGCAATCGTCAGCGCGCGTATGCAACTCCCTTTGACGAAAATTACGCAGGAAGAAGGGGAAAAGTTGATGCGCTTAGAAGAAGATTTGCACCGCAGAATTATCGGTCAAAACGAAGCGGTTAGCGCGGTCGCAAAAGCCATTCGCCGTGCGCGTGCGGGCTTGAAAGACCCGTCCCGTCCCATCGGCTCGTTTATTTTCGTCGGGCCTACGGGCGTGGGTAAAACCGACCTTACCAAAGCGCTTGCCGAGGCAATGTTTGGCACGGAAGAGCAAATGATTCGCTTGGATATGAGCGAATATATGGAAAAACAATCGGTATCCAAACTCATTGGCGCGCCTCCTGGATACGTGGGCTATGAAGATATGCAAACGGGGCAATTAACGGATAAAGTACGCACCAAACCCTACTGCGTGGTGCTGTTTGACGAGATTGAAAAGGCGCACCCCGACGTCTTTAACCTGCTTTTGCAAATTTTAGACGACGGCCGTTTGACGGATAGCAAGGGCAGAACGGTTAGTTTTAAAAATGCCGTAATTATTTTAACGTCCAACGTCGGCGCGTCGGTGGCGCAAAGCGAGCGCACGGGCGTGTACGGTTTTGGCAGCGAAAACAGCGGTCGTGGCGACAACGGTGCTACCGCGCAGCAGTACGATTCGATGAAAGAAAACGTTACGAAAGCGCTCAAAGAGAAATTCCGTCCCGAATTTTTAAATCGAATGGACGACGTTATCGTATTCCATCGCTTAACGCAAGCGGATTGTGAAAAAATCGGAGCAAAAATCGTGGCAGGGCTTGCCAAGCGGCTTTTGGAACAGCGCGGAATTACTCTGGACGTTACCGAACGGGCGTTGCAAGCACTCGTCAAAGAAGGGTACGATGCGCAGTACGGCGCAAGACCGCTTAAACGCGTAATTCAGCGTAGAATTGAGGATCGGTTATCCGAAGAGATTTTGCTTGGCAAAGTGCATAACGGACAAAGCATCACGGTAGATTATTTAGCGGATACGTTCACGTTTTTGGCAAACGATAGCCTTTGATGAAACGCGGAACGGGAGGAGTATATGAAATTAACGACGGCAGGCGAATCGCACGGTAAAGCGCTGGTGGCAATCATCGAAGGGTTGCCCGCGCACTTACCCATCGATTTGGATAAAATCAACGAAGATTTAGCCCTTCGTCAACGCGGTTTTGGGCGCGGCGGACGGCAAAAAATCGAAAAAGACCAAGCGGAAATTTTATCCGGCGTTCGCAATAAAGAAACGCTGGGCAGTCCACTCACGCTTTGCATTTATAATAAAGATTATCAAAACTGGTCGTCGTGTATGTCGGACGGCGAGTGCGATATAGGCGTAATGCAAAAAAAGAGGGTAACGAAAGTGCGCCCCGGACACGCCGATTTGACGGGTGTGATCAAGTTTCAGCAAGTAGACGCGCGTAATATTTTAGAGCGTGCATCTGCTCGTGAAACGGCAATTCGCGTTGCCGCGGGCGGCGTATATAAGCAATATTTATCCATGCTTGGCGTAGAGATTGCCGGGTACGTACAAGAGATTTGCGGCGTAAAGGACGGGGGCAGGTATGCGTTCAACGAACTTTTACGCGCAAAAACAACGGAAACGGGTATGCTGAATGCCGATTTGGAGCAGCAAGCCAAAGATAAAATTAGCGCGCTGAAAGCGCAAGGCGATACGGCAGGCGGCGTAGTGGAAATTCGCGTGAAAGGCTTAAAGAGCGGTTTTGGTAGTATGATGACGTACGAACAAAAATTAGACGCGCGTTTGGCACAAGGGTTGATGAGTATTCAAGCGGTAAAAGGCGTAGAAGTTGGGGACGGATTTAACGTAGCGCACGTAAGCGGGAAAGAAGTGCACGACGAAATTTATTATAACGAAGAGAGCGGTTATTATCGAAAAACCAACCGCGCTGGCGGTATCGAAGGTGGAATGTCGAACGGCGAAGAAGTTATTTTGCGTTTGGCGATGAAACCCATTCCTACGCTTATGCAAGGTTTAAGCACAATCGATTATGCAACCAAACAAACGGCAACGGCAGCGTCCGAGCGCAGCGACGTTTGCGCGATTTTCGCGATGGAAATCATTGCGGAGGCAGTCGTCGCGCAGGTGCTTGCCGACGCGGTGCAAGAGCGTTTGGGCGGAGATACGATGGCGCAAGTGGTCGAGCGGTATAACGCATTGAGATAAATTTTATGAAAGAAATTACTTTACAAACCCCGACGACTTTTTCACAAATATACGTAGGCGACGACGTTATTGCGCGTAGATTGCCCATACTTACGCAAGGGCAGCAAAACTTTGTCGTCACGGATAGTAACGTGTACGCCTTATATAAAAGCTGGTTTGAAACTTGGTTTAAAGACACGGAAATTTTCGTTTTAGAGGCAGGGGAAAGCAATAAAAACTTTGGCTCGCTTTATCGCATTTTAGAGCAAATGGCGGGGGCAGGGTTGCGACGAACGGCGCGCTTATTCGCAGTTGGCGGCGGTGTAGTAGGCGATATCGGCGGTTTGGCGGCGGCGCTGTATATGCGCGGTATTTCCTGCGTGCAAATCCCTACCACTCTTTTATCGCAGGTGGATAGCAGCGTCGGCGGTAAAACGGCGGTCGATTTAGGCGGAATAAAAAACGTCGTCGGTGCATTTTATCAGCCGATGGAAGTGCTTGTCGATCCCGCGTTTTTGCGGACCTTGCCTGCGCGCGAGATTAAGTGCGGGTTGGGTGAAATCGTCAAATACGCCGCGCTCAGTGGTGATATTTTCGATGCGTTAGAAAATAGCACTTCGCACGACGATTTATCCTTTTTAACCTCTTTGCTTGTTGCGTGCATTCAGCATAAAGCGCGTGTAGTGGAGCAGGACGAAAAGGAAACAGACGAGCGTAAATCGCTCAACGTTGGGCACACGACGGGGCATGCCGTCGAACTTTCCAGCAGACTTTCTCACGGAGAATGCGTATTGCTTGGCACGTGGCTGGAAACTTGGTTGGCTATCGAGCAAGGGGTTTGCGAAAAAACTTACGGCGAAAAATTATTATCCATTATCCAAACCGCGTTGAAAGTAGCGCCTCCAACCGAGTACGATTTTTCTTTAATCGCTACGCACGCAGAAAAAGCGAAACTGGATAAAAAGAACGTGGAAGATAAGAAAGTGTATCTTTCCGTTGCGAAGTGTAAAAATCAATGGACGGGTTTATCTTTGCCGTTTGACGTCTATCGCGACGGTTTAACCCAAGCGACAACTATATTGCAACAACGGTTAAAGCAAGTAAAAAAATAAGTAAAACAATAAAAAGGGCAGGGCAGGTATGCGTTCAATTCAACCACAAGCGTATTTTTCGGGCGAATTTTCTCTCCCGGGCGATAAATCCATCACCCATCGCGCGGTGATGTTGAATGCCGTTGCTTGCGGGGAAGCGACGATTACAAACGCGCTTATGGGCGAAGATTGCTTATCCACCTGTCGTTGTATGCAAGCACTTGGCGCGACGGTGAAAATCGACGGGACGACTATTTTTGTGAAAGGCGCAGAAAAGTTGTCGTCGAACGTGGAGCTCGATTGCGGAAACTCGGGGACGACCATTCGTCTTTTGACAGGGCTTTTGAGCGGTTTGGGGATTCACGCCAAATTGTACGGCGATGCGTCGCTGTCCTCTAGACCGATGAAGCGTGTGGCTTTGCCGCTGACTGCACTTGGCGCGAACGTGCAAACGACGGACGGACGCGCACCCGTTTATCTTGCGCCTGCGCATTTGCGGGGTGCGGATATCCACTTGGAAGTATCTTCCGCGCAGGTCAAAAGCGCGGTGCTACTTGCAGGCTTAAACGCGGACGGCGTAACGAGTGTGACCGAGCCTGTAAAATCTCGCGACCATACGGAACGAATGCTTTTGGCGATGGGTGCGGATATCCAAGTAGAGGGCAACAAGGCAACGATCAACAAGAGCCGTTTGCGCGCAATCGACGTTTGCGTACCGTCGGACATTTCTTCGGCGGCGTATTTTATGGCGCTTGGCGCGTTGAAGGGGGAAACGATTTGTAAAAACGTAGGCGTCAACCCTACTCGAACGGGAATTTTATCCGCGTTTGACAAGCTGGGCGTGCGCTACGAATTGCGCAACCGCCGCATATCGGGCGGGGAAGAAATTGCCGATATCGCGGTATTTCAATCGCCTATGCGAGCGATTACACTCACGTGCGAAGATATTCCCGCGATGATAGACGAACTTCCGCTTATTGCGCTGTTGTGCGCGTATGCGGAAGGCGAAAGCCGTATTACCGGCGCGAAAGAATTGCGCGTGAAAGAGAGCGACCGAATTCAAACGACGGCGGAACTGATTAAACGTTTGGGCGGCGAGTGCGAAGAGTTAGAGGATGGTTTTATCATTCGCGGAAAAAAACAGTTAGACGGCGGTGTAGTGGATAGTTATTTAGACCACCGTATCGCTATGACGGCGGCGGTGGGTATGATTGCCTCGAAGAACGGCGGGCAAATTTTGCGCCCCGATTGCTGCGCGATTTCTTTTCCTGATTTTTTTGAAAAATTAGGCGTACGTTCATAAATGAAGGGGGCAGGTACGAGATGAATACGACAAAACTGCGGCTTGGCTTGATCGGAAAAGACGTTTCTAAATCGACGAGCGGCAAAGCGCATACCTTTATCTTAGCAAAAAAAGGCGTTGCGTGCGAATTTGAATACTTTTCCGTTGCGCCTGAAAACTTTGACAACGCTATGCGGCGTTTGATGGGCGATTTTGACGGTTTTAACGTGACGATTCCGTATAAAAGAGAAGTTCTTGCTTATTTAAGCGATGTGCAAGGCGACGCGCTCGATTGTGGCGCGGTGAATACCGTCGTTACCGCGACGGCGCAAGGATATAACACGGATACGCAGGGTTTTTTGTTGATGCTGGCGGTTGCGGGGGTGAAAGTCCAAGGAAAATCCGTGTTAATTTTGGGCGCAGGCGGAGCGGGCAGAAGTTCGGCTGTCGCTTTAAAGAACGCAGGCGCGCGCGTTTCCATGTATCGAAGAAATCGCACGGAATTAGAAGAAACCTGCCGAGAACTTGGCGTGACGGCGGCGAGCGATCCTGAAAGCGGCGGTTATGATATCGTAATCAACTGCACGGGGGTAGGCATGCACGACACCGAAGGCGTTTCTCCCGTTCCAACAAGCGCATTCAAGGGCGCGCGTTGGGCAATAGACCTCATTTATACGCCCGAAGAAAGTGAGTTTTTGAA
Source organism: Candidatus Scatosoma sp. (assembly GCA_045535685.1). Classification (GTDB taxonomy): domain Bacteria; phylum Bacillota; class Clostridia; order Christensenellales; family Borkfalkiaceae; genus Scatosoma. The sequence continues at coordinate 5,667 of JAZSMB010000052.1, read as the reverse complement.
ACTTGCCAAAGTGCAGGGAGCAAAAACACTTAACGGAAAATCGATGCTGTTTTATCAAGCGTACTATGCCGATTGTTTATATTTGGGTTGTCAGCCCAATCCAGCGGAGGCAAAAAAATTATACGAAGAATATATAAGCATTCAGTAAAACGGAGAAAATATATGAAATTTCTGGTTATCAACGGAGTAAATTTGAACTTGACGGGCAAACGTGAACAAAGTATTTACGGCACGCAAACTCTCGAACAAATCAATGAAAAAATCGCCGTGTTTTGTCAATCGAACGGCGATGAGGTAGAATTTTATCAAAGCAATATCGAAGGCGAGTTGGTAAATAAACTCCACGACGCGTTTTTAAGCAAAAGCCACGACGCAATCGTATTGAACGCAGGCGCGTATACGCATTATAGTTACGCTTTGCGCGATGCGATTGCGGCTATTGATATTCCCGTGGCGGAAGTGCATATGTCCAACGTACACGCTCGTGAGAGTTTTCGCCATACCAGCGTGCTTTCTCAGGTTTGCAAAGGCGTTGTGTGCGGTTTTGGCGCAAATAGCTATATCGCTGCAATTATGGGGTTAAAGAAGGACAAATAAGAGGTAAAATATGAATCTCGTTTTATGCGGAATGATGGGCGCAGGGAAAACGACGATCGGAATTAAACTTGCCGAACTGACAGGGAAAAGATGGTACGATACCGACGGCATTATTTCCGATCGGCACGGTAAAATTTCAGACATTTTCGAGTTTTACGGCGAGTCGCATTTTAGAAAGTTGGAAACGGAAGTAGTAAAAGAACTTGCTCTGCAAGACGGTTTGGTCATTTCCACGGGCGGCGGTTTGGTATTAAAGCACGAAAACAACGCGTTATTACAAGCAAACGGGAAAATTATTTTTTTACGCGCGTCGTTGGATACGCTCGTGAAACGCTTGTATTTGGATAACACTCGACCGCTTTTATATAAATCGGCGGACAATTTACGCGGACGGTTGGCTGCGCTTATAAACGAGCGTGCGCCCGTATATGAACACGTGGCGGATTTCGTAGTGGACGTGGATAAAAAAACGCCCGAAGCGATTGCACGGGAAATTATCGACCGGGTGGAAAAATGTTAAAATGAAATGGGCAGGTATGCGTTGAAATGAAAAAAACGATCGTAATAACGGGTGGAGTGCGTGGTATCGGCTTGGCGATTGCAAAGGCGTTTATGAAAAAAAATTATCGCGTAATAGCCACCTATTCGCAAGATGAGAAAAGTGCGGAACTCGCGCGGGAAATAGGGATAGAAACGTACCGCGCGGACGTAAGATATGAACAAGAAATCGTAGCGCTTTTTAATAGCGTTGGTCGGGTGGACGTACTTGTTAATAACGCAGGCGTTTCGCTTATGAAACAAATTCAAGACACCACCAAAGCAGAATGGGATAATCTATTTGCTATCAACGTTTTCGGCGCGTTCGTATGCTCGCGCGAGGTGGTAAAGGGTATGATTTCCCGTCAAAGCGGCGTGATTGTAAACGTAGCCTCCGTTTGGGGAGAAGTGGGGGCAAGCTGCGAGGTGGCGTATTCTGCAAGCAAAGCGGCGCTTATCGGTTTTACCAAAGCGCTCGCTAAAGAAGTGGGTTATTCGGGTGTGCGTGTAAATTGCGTTTCTCCCGGCGTAGTGGATACGCAAATGAACGCACGTTTTTCAGAGGACGACCTTGCGTTAATAAAAGAAGAAATCCCGTGCGGGCGTATGGGTACGGGCGAAGAAATTGCCTCTGCAGTTGTCTTTTTGGTGGAAAACGAGTACGTAAACGGCGTCAATCTTTCCGTCAACGGCGGTTTTTCCATTGTGTAAAGTTAGTTTTTTTGTAAATAACCTTGTAAAATTTTCTCGATAAAATCGTCTGCAATTCCCGCGGTGGGGGATTGCGGCGTTTTTTTATCCGTCTTTTCCGTTTGCTTGCCCGTATCCGCTGTTTTTTCCTCGTCTTTTTTCTCCGTTTTTTCCTTTTTAGGCGGTTGCGCGCTTTGGAAAGCGGAGAACGTTTGCGTGAAGTTGGATAAATCGTTTAAAAAGCGCAGCATTTGTTCCGAGTTTTTCAGTTGTCCCATCAACGGTTTTACACTCTCCGCAAAGTTGGGGTTTTGTGAAAGATAATACATCAGCACAAGCATAAAAATTTCCATAATAAAGTATATGCAAGTGCGCAAAACTTCGACACGGCGAATACAATATACAAGGCAAATTTATTCGATGAAAAAGGAGAAAATGCAATGAAAACGTTTAAAGACTACGTTCAAGACGAACGAGAAACTACCTCGAATAAACACGTAACCGAGCAAATGCAAAATACGGAAACGACGGCGAGCGCCGAAGAACTTACCAAAAAAATCGCGAGTGCGTATAACGGTGCTTCTAATGCGGATATGCTGAAAAATATCTTAATCGAAGCGGAAAAAAGCAAGCGAAACGGTACGCTTTCCAACGAGGAAATCGAAACTTTTTATCAAACGTTTTCTTCTCTGCTGGATACGCAACAACGCAAACGCTTACGCGTAATTATCGAAAAATTAAAGCAAATATAGGGGGCAGGTATGCGTTCAACGCATTTTTAAGGCGGTTAAGGCGCGTATCAGCTCGTCGATTTCTCGCTCGCAATTAAAAGGCGAAAAGGAAACGCGCACCAGTCCGTTGTCGAGCGTGGAAAGCGCCTCGTGCATCAGCGGCGCACAATGCAAGCCCCCGCGTACGGCAATCGAATACTTGGACGAAAGTATCGATGCAACTTGTTCGGAAGAAAGAGAAGAATGCGCAAACGCAACGATTCCGCACGGGTTGGGGATAGAGTATAGCGTGTAATCGTCGAGGGCGTGGATACCGGCTAAGCAGTATTTGGTTAAAGAGAAAACTTTTTCGCTTATCTCTTGCTGGCGGGCGCGCACGTACCGTACCCCTTCCAAACACGAAAGGATGGCGGGGAAGGATAAAGTGCCCGCCTCTAACGCATCGGGGTAAAAATCGGGTGTATCCAAAGAGATACTCATCGAGCCGGTACCGCCAAACGTCAGCGGCGCAGGGTTTACGCGCTCGGAAAACAGCAGCGCGCCGCAACCTTGTATGGCATATAACCCCTTGTGTCCCGCAATCGCCAACAAATCGATGCCCATCTCTTGCATATGGATAGGAATATGCCCCCCGCCCTGCGCGCCGTCGCACAGCAAAAGTACGTTTTTAGGTAACCGTTTGCGGAGTTCTCGTAAGGGCGGTAGTGCGCCCGTCACGTTGGATGCGGCCGTCAGCGCCACCATTCTCGTGTTGGGTTTGAGCAGTTTGACGATATTTTCTATACGCACGTTACCGTCTTTATTCAACTCGCAAACGTCGTAAGTAATCACGCCCGACTTTTTCAAAAATTCCAGCGGTCGCAATACGGAATTATGTTCCATAGGTGTCGTTACCACGTGATCGCCTTGTCGTAACACGCCTAAAAGTGCGATATTGAGCGCCTCCGTGCAGTTTTTGGTAAAAACGACGCGGTCAAACCCAAATCCGCCGAAATAATCGCTTAAAACGTTTCTACATTCTTGTACGACGTTGGCGCAAGCGAGCGCGAGTTTATGCCCCGCTCGACCCGGGTTTGCGCAAACCTTCATTGCCGAAGTGACGGCGGAAATCACGCAATCGGGTTTTCTTCCACCCGTTGCGGCGTTGTCAAAATAAATCATACGATATGCACCACTCCTTTGGAAAAATCATACAATATAATATTCTCAAACGAAGGAGTATATGACGTATGATGATTTTAGCGGTGTTTCGTTCACGCTCGCATAGCTTAGATTATTTGCAGCGGTTAAGCCAGTACGGAGTGTCTGCGACGGCAGTTCCCACTCCCAAAGAAGCGAAAATCGGTTGCGGGCTTTGCGTAAGGTTTGACGCACGGTATTTCGTGCGGGCGAAAGCGGTGCTCAAGGTGGGGAACTATTCGTCTTTCAAAGGCTTTTATAAAACGGAGTTTTCAGGCGGGCGAATGACGGTCTCGCCGTATAATCCCAAGTAAAGAGCGGTAAACGGTGGATTTTTAAGGAAATTTTCGCTTGCGCACTTGCAAAATACGCGTTTTTATGGTATACTGAAAACGCTATGAAGAAAATGGATAAACGGTTGGCGCTTGCCGAACTGGAAAAACTGTATAAAGGCGCGAAACCTGCGCTCTTGTATAACAGCCCTTACGAGCTGCTCGTGGCGGTTATTTTATCCGCACAATGCACGGACGAGCGAGTAAATAAAGTGACGCGCGTGCTGTTTGAAAAGTATAACACGCCGCAAAGTATGCTTACTCTTTCTCAAGCGGAATTAGAAAAATATGTTTTCTCTTGTGGTTTTTACCGTATGAAAGCGGCGCATATTTTGTCCGCCTCGCAAGATATTTTGGATAAATTTGACGGCGAAGTACCGCAAACGGTAGAAAAACTGATGACGCTGGCGGGTGTAGGCAAAAAGACGGCGAACGTCGTGTATGCGGTGGCGTTTGGCGGCGACGCAATCGCGGTGGATACACACGTTTTTCGTGTGAGTAACCGTTTGGGATTAGCGAAAGCAAATACGCCGCTCAAGGTGGAAGAAGCGCTCAATCGCGTAATTCCCAAATCCGACTGGTCGAGCGCGCACCATTGGCTGATTTGGCACGGCAGAAAAGTTTGCCATTCGCAACGGCCCGATTGTGAAAATTGCACGCTTGCGAAGTGGTGCGATTATAAAAAACAAAAATAACGAGTATAAAACTCTCTCAAAACGCCGATACTATCGAAAAGGTTTTGGGAGAGGTTTTTTATGAGGCAAGAACACGAACGGTTATTACGGTTGAAGAGTTTGGAAGATTTGGCGGAAAAGAAATTAAAAATCTATTCCCGCGTGCTTATGGACGCGAATATTGCAGGGGATATGGAAAGGCTTGCTCATCGCGTCGCGCAAAGAAAACTTGCGCTGGAAAGTTTGGTGTACGGCGAACCGCTGAAAGGGCAAAAAAATAAAAACGGCGGGGGCATGTACGAGGCGAACGGGGAGGATAAGCAAGAATGAAACTGGAAAAACGAGAAATTACGCTCAACGAAAACGATAGCTTAAAAGACGCGTTTTTTACGTATAAAACGCTATTGACCGCATACGTGGACGCGCTTTTGCAATCGGAAAATCGGCAAACGCAATCACAGCTTTTTTCACTTTTGAAAGAAGTGGGTGAGGACGGATTATTCGTGCGCGATTTGCTTGCCGATAGCGATAGTATGCGCGGAGAGAAAACAACGGAATAATTTGGATTATCAAAAAGAGGAAAAGGAGTGGAGAAACCGCTCTTTTTTCGTTTTTAGCCGTTGACAAAAGGCAAATTTTATGCTATACTCAAAGAAAAACAAAGGAAGTACTTGTGTTATGGAAAAGAAACTTGGCGCAGTTAAGCGTTTTTTTGAAGAGTTTAAGAAGTTTATCACGCGCGGCAACGTGCTGGATATGTCCGTCGGTGTTATCGTCGGCGGTGCGTTTACCGCTATCGTCAATGGGCTTAGTAATTTTATCTTAAAACCCATCGTCAACTGGCTGATTGCGTTGTTTATGGGCGATAAAGGTTTGGAAAGTGCGGTAACGATTTTGTCTCCCGCGTACGATGCGAACGGTGCGCTC
>JAZSMB010000042.1:0-3012 GCA_045535685.1 Candidatus Scatosoma sp. | reverse complement strand
AGACGAAGAAACGCTTGCAAAAATGCTTAAACAATACAGCCTTGACGGCGTTTATGCAGAAAACTACGGCGGGATAGCGTTTGCGCAAAAACATAATTGCAAAGTAATGGCGGGGGCGGGACTGAATTTGAGTAATTCCGTATCCATATCCGAGTTTTTGTCTATTCCGCAAGCAACGTATTATCAGCTTTCCAAAGAACTCAACGAAAGCGAAATAGAATCCTTGATAAGCGAGCGTGCTTTCGCATTATCGAGCGGTAATATCAAATTGATGGATTTGTGCTATTGCCCGTTTGGTAAAACTTGCAGCGTATGCGATAAAAAGGCGGAGTATAACCTTTTAGATGAAAACGATCGAAAATTCCCCGTTCGCAGGTGGGTAAATACAACAGGGGATTGTCGATTTGAAATTTATAATTGCGCCGATTTGGTAGGCGTGGGCGTGGACGGAGCAGGGCAACTAATTGATGCAACTTTGATAGAAAATGCTAACGCGGCGGTTGCGGTCGTCGATGACGAAAGCGGACAAAAAAAATTGTATCAAAACCATACTTCTGGACATTATAAACGTGGAGTGTTATAACGAAAGCGATGAATGCACATGCGATTGAAAAAACGGAACTGAATAAAATTTTATCACTCACGGCGCAATTTGCTACGCTGGAAGGCGGCAAACAAAAATTGATGGATACGCTGCCTACCGCCGATTTGAAAGAGGCGAAAAAACGCTTAAAAATCACGGAAGAATGTATTGCGTTATTATTCCAGCACGGCGTTGCGAAAGTGGAGTTTTTCCCTGCGTTTTCCGACGAACTCGTACGCGCGAAAAAAGGTTCTACTTTATCGTGCGGCGAGCTTTTAAAAACGCAAGCGTTGTTGCGTTCGGCGCGGCTTGCTTATACGAGCGTGCACGCCGTAAACGACGAAAACGTGACGGATATGAAAGAAATTGTCGATCGTATTTATTTTGACGCGGCTTTGGAAGAAGATATCCATGCGAAAATTTTAAGCGATACGGAAGTAAACGATTTTGCGAGCGAAAAACTGTATGCTTTGCGCCGTGAAATTCGTTTACTCAACGAAAAGATTCGTTCGAGGCTGAGCGAGTATTTGTCTGGCTCCGAAGCGAAATATTTACAAGAAAGCATCGTAACCATGCGCGATAATCGTTACGTTTTGCCCGTTCGTGCCGAATATAAGCGCAACGTTAAGGGCTTTATCCACGATCGGTCGGCATCGGGCGCAACGTTTTTTATCGAACCTGAAGAAGTACTGGAAATGAACAACGAACTTCGAACGCTTGCCATCGATGAAAAAGAGGAAGTGGAGCGAATTTTGAGCGAACTTTCCCGTCGCGTAGGTATGATTGCCCATTCGTTGACGGTTGATATGGATATTTTAGAAGAAATCGACGCAGCGTATGCACGTGCGGAATATGGTTATAAACTCTCGTGCGTGAAGCCGGAAATGGGCGAAAACGGCGTAATTTCCATTGATATGGGGCGGCATCCGTTGATTGATCGTAAAAAAGTAGTTCCCGTTAGCTTATCGCTTGGTAAAGAGTATCGGTTTTTGCTTATCAGCGGTCCAAATACGGGCGGTAAAACGGTTACATTAAAGATGGTCGGATTGTTTTGTATGATGGCTATGTGCGGGCTTTTTATCCCCGCAAAACGCGCCGTTTTATCCGTTTTCGACGAGATTTATTGCGACGTAGGCGACGCGCAAAGTATAGAGGAAAGCTTATCGACCTTTTCTTCGCATATCACTAACATTATCCGTATCGTCAATCAAGCAAACGCAAAGAGTTTGATTTTAATCGACGAGTTGGGCGGTGGAACAGATCCCGAAGAGGGGCAAGCACTCGCAAAAGCCATCGTGTCGCACTTATTAAAGTCGGGTGCGGCAGGGGTTGTGACAACACACTATAAATCGTTAAAAGAATTTGCATTTTCAACCAAAGGGATCGAAAACGCTTGTATGGAGTTCGACTCCGACACTTTGCAGCCGTTGTACGTTATCCGTATCGGTTTGCCCGGATCGAGTAATGCATTAGCTATTTCGCGTCGTTTGGGCTTAAACGAAGAGATTTTGCAAGATGCGTTATCCAACTTATCCACGGACGCGCAAAAGTTTGAAAACATCGTGCGTACGGCAGAAGAAAGCCGCGTGCAAGCGGATATTGCCTTGCGCGAAAGCAACGCACTCAAAGTAGAGTGGCAAGAAAAATTGCAAACTTTAAATAATGAGCGTGAAAAACTGCGAAACGAAAAGGAAAAACTTTTTTCTCAAGCTAAGGCGGAGTCGCGTAGGATTATTCGTGAACGCACGGCAGCGGCTGAAGAAATTTTACGAGAAATTGAAGAGATTTTTGCCAAAGAAACGATCACGCAAGCCGATTTAATTGAGGCAAGAACGCTGAAAAACCGTTTAAGTAATCAAGCGTACGAAACGGAACAAGAAGAAATTTTACGCCCGCAATACGTGCAAGTAAGCGAAAAAGATTTGCAAATTGGTAGAAAAGTTTACGTTAAAAACATCAATCAAACGGGTATTTTACAAAGCGTACGCCCGCAAAAGAAAGAGGCGGAAGTTTTATGTGGAAATATCCGCGTGCGGAGCAAATTATCCGATTTATATCTTGTAATTGAGCCGCAACAAACGGAAAACGCTCGTAAAAAGGCGAAAAATTTTACAAAGAATACGCACAATAACGTTATGGTCAATAAATCGTTGCAGGCAAAGCCCGTGCCGTCGCTGGAAATCAACGTCATCGGTTTAACCGTTTACGAAGCGATTCCCGAAGTAGAGGCGTTTATCGACTCCGCCGTTATTGCGAACTTGGAAGAAGTGCGCGTCGTACACGGCGTTGGTACGGGTAAATTGCGAGCAGGAATTCACGAGTTATTGCGTACGCATAAAAACGTTGACCAGTTCCGTTTGGGGCGCTACGGCGAAGGCGAAACGGGCGTGACGATTGTCAAAATTAAGTGACGAGGCATAACCCCTTTA
>JAZSMB010000166.1:0-6927 GCA_045535685.1 Candidatus Scatosoma sp. | reverse complement strand
GACTTCAAACGAGATGATTTTTAATAATTTTTTGTGCTATCGTGTATCCCATAGCTCTTTTCCTTATTTTATAAACTATCTATTTTATCGAATTATAAATCAAACCAGTTTAAACTGCAACGCCCGTCTTCGCAATAGGTTTGGAACAGTTCTTCTAATTCTTGCTCGCCCATAACCGTCGTTCTGCCGTCGGCGTACAGTCCGTCGATTGCTTCTTTCATTTGTTTCACAATCCAGTCTTGCTTACCCACCTGTTTTTCTTTAGGCAGTTTATAGTGCTTATTAATCCAGTAAGCAATACCTGCTAAACCCGACGTGTTGGAAATGGAAACTTCCGCAGGGCGTTTCAAAATCTTTTCGGTATCGAAAACGTTGTAAATTTCCGCGTCCTTCATCATACCGTCGGCGTGAACGCCTGCACGCGTTAAGTTAAACGCACTACCCACAAACGGCGTCATCGGCGGAATATCGTATTTGAGTTCTTTTTCGAAATATTCGGCTATATCGGTGATTGCCGTTGTGTCCATTCCGTCCAAAGTACCGCGCAAGGACGCATATTGCATCAGCATCGCTTCGAGCGGCACGTTGCCCGTACGTTCGCCGATGCCAAGCAGCGAACAGTTGACGCCGCTTGCACCGTATAACCATGCGCTTACGGCGTTGGCTACGCCCATATAAAAATCGTTATGACCGTGCCATTCGAGCATTTCAGAAGTAACGTCCGAATAGTGATGCAGACCGTAAACGATACCCGGTACACTACGCGGCAGCGCAGTACCCGTAAACGGCAGCCCGTACCCCATCGTATCGCACATACGGATACGTACGGGCACGTTCGCCTCGTGCGAAAGGTCGATAAGCGCGTTTACAAACGGAACGACGAAACCGTAAAAATCGGCACGCGTAATATCTTCCAAATGACAACGCGGCGAAATACCTGCGTCAAACGCTTGTTTTACTACCGACAAATAATGGTCGTACGCTTGCTTTCTCGTCATATTCAGCTTTTTGAAAATATGATAGTCGGAACAGCTGACCAAAATCCCCGTTTCTTTAATACCGATATCGTGAACAAGATCAAAATCTTCCTTTTTTGCACGAATCCAAGTGGTAATTTCAGGGAATTTATACCCAAGCGCCATACATTCTTCCAACGCCTGTCTGTCCTTTTTCGTATAAACGAAAAATTCGCTTTGACGGATAATTCCTTTCGGACCACCCAAACGCGCGATCATTTTATAAATATCAACGATTTGCTTTGCCTTATACGGCGCGCGCGATTGCTGACCGTCGCGAAACGTCGTGTCCGTCAACCAAATTTCTTTGGGCATATTCATAGGCACACGACGATGGTTAAACGGCGTTTTAGGAATTTCATCATACGGATAAATATCACGGAATAATTGCGCTTCCGCAACGTCCTGCAATTCGTATTGATACGGGTCTTGTTCTAATAAATTACTCGAAGGGTTTAATTCTATCATATTTTTCTATCCTTCCATTTCGTTTTATCGATTAAACTTTAACTTTTAATTTATAAAATCGATTATAACAAAAAATATATATAATGTCAAGGATTTGAAGGCTATATTTACATTTCTTGATAACATTTAACGAAATTTTCACAAAAAAATCGGTGCCGCCTCTTAAAAGACGTCTTTTTCTATCTTACTCCAACGCTTTGCAATAAATTTGAGTTTTATTCTAAGCGGTACAATCGCGGTGGAAACGCGCATGAGTTTATTCCAAAATCCAGGGATGAGCGTTCTTTTATTTTTTCGAACTGCTTTCAACGCCGCTTTGACCACAAATTGCGGAGATTTTGCGGCAAGTTTCCCCCACAGACCTTGTCCTTTAATTTGTTCTTTGATATCTTCGCGCGTAGGAATTGCACCCGGTAAAACTGCCGTCACAGCTACGTTTTTGTCTTTCATTTCTTCGCGCAGAGCAACTGAAAAAGAAGTGAGCGCCGATTTGGTTGCGCTATATAAAGCAAAATACGGCATCGGATATATGCCCGATACGCTGGAAATATTGATAATTTCCAAACGCTCGGCGCGGTTACAAATAGCGAAGTGACACAACGAAACCGCCGCCTCCAAATTAACGCGGCATTGAAAAACCAACTTTTCTTGCGTATAGGCGGAAAACGCTTTTTGCACGTCCACTCCCGCAACGTTTACAAGCGTGGAAATACGCGCGTTCATTTGCTCAATCGTTTGCATCAACGCGTACCTGCCTTGCTCGCTCGCTAAATTTGCGGCGATTGTAGCGATAGAAAGCTTGGGGAATTTTTCTTGTAATCGTAATTGCAGTTTTGCTAATTTTTCCGCGTTTCTGCCCGTTAATATTAGCGGCTTTGCTTGCTCCGCCAACGCATACGCAAACGCTTCACCCAAACCGCCCGTTGCACCCGTTATGAGTGCATATTCTTGCTCCTTCATTTTTCCGCCCTCTATTGATAGTTTCTTGCACCGAAAATGGTTGAACCAAGTCGTACCATATTACTGCCTTCTTCCACGCACAAGGCGTAATCGCCGCTCATGCCCATCGACAGATACTCTACGTCGCTCGATTGCGTTTTTGCCCATTCGAACAAACGACGCATTTTTTGAGCAAGCGTGCGCAAAAGTTGTTCATCATCGGTATTAGGCAGCATTGCCATAAATCCTTTTACACGCAAACCTTGCAGTTGTGAAATGCGTGCAAACGTCTCTTTCGCCTCGTCGAAGTTATATCCACCCTTACTTTCTTCGTTGCCGACGTTAATTTGCAGTAACACGTTAGAGGTTAATGCGTTTTTAACGGATAATCTATCGATTTCTTGCGCCAACTCGTCGCGATCGCACGAGTGGTAAAGTTCTACTTTCCCGATTAAATATTTTACCTTATTCGTTTGCAAATGCCCAATAAAATGGCGGGGACAATCGAGAAGTAAATGGTTTTTTAAGCGAAATTCTTGCACTTTATTTTCAGCGATAGCGTCTACCCCTGCAACGATTGCGGCATTGATATCCTCTACGCTTTGCATTTTAATGGCAGCAACGAGCAACGCTTGCCCGTCGAGCTGTTTTTTAATTTCTTGTACGCGCGTTGCAATTTCCGTTCGTTTCATATATAACTCCCTAATTTTCTCGCATAGATTATACTCTTTCTTTTTCTAAAAGTCAACTTTCCAACGTCTTTTTCGCGTGTTTTCCAATCTTATTTAATAAAAAAAATATTTTTTTGTTAAATCGCTTGATTTTTTCATATTTAGGCGTTATAATGTAAACAATAGATAGAAATAGCAAGGATAATCAATTTTTTCTATGAATACTGAAGAACTGAAGACATTTATCATCTTATCCAAGGTAAAAAACTTTACTTTGGCTGCCGAACAATTATTTATCGCGCAATCAACGGTAACGAACCGTATCAGCGAACTGGAAAAAGAAGTAGGTAAGCGCCTGTTTACGCGCGGCTCGAAAACGGTTACTTTGACCGAATCCGGTCAAGTTTTCTTGCGTTATGCAGAGCGTATTTTGGAGTTGCAAGATACGTCTATCGAAGAAATGAACGCGTTATCTTCGCATAGCCGTAAGTTTTCCATCGGCGCAATTAACGCTACCTATGAAGTGTACGTTAAAACGCTGATTGACGAATGCTTGAAAGGAAACGACGTTACTTCGGTTAAGTTGATGCTTGGGCACTCGCTCGATTTGATTCAGCAATTACAAGATAATATGCTTGATATGGTATTCTCCGCAGTACCGTTAAAACGCTTGGGCTATACGTGCGACGTTTACGACGTAGATAGAGTGGCGCTTGTATGCGGAAAAGGGAAAAATGAGTATCCCGACGGTATCACCAAAGCACAACTTGCGAAATTGCCCTATTTAATGTGCGACTTTACGTTGAGCGAGGCGGGCGTATTTATCCGTTCCCTTTTTCCGAAAAACCACGTATTCCGTTTAGACGTTGACAACTCTTCTAAATTGCTCCCCTATTTAGAAAACGGACTTGGCTATTCGTTCTTGCCGTATAAGCTCGTTAAAGACAAACTTGCAAACGGGTCGCTGGAAGAAGTGCAGTTAAAAGACTTTGTCGCGCCAAACGTTACGACTTACTTAATTTATCGCAACGGTTACGATGTTAAGCAGTTCTTAGAAAATCGCTTTGACGATAATTTAGATTGATACGCTTTGTTTATAAAAATAACATCTCTCGCCCCATTGACGAGAGATGTTTTCCTTTTATTCGACTGTTTTGATATACGAGCGTCTGCGTTTATGCTGAATGGAATTAAAGTGTTTCCATTGCGCTTGAATATTGACGTTGGTTTCCAAATTCAAGTTGGTTTCCAGATATTCCACCGAACCGCTTTCCAGCATTTCTTGCAGCTTAATCATAATAAACGCCGTCAAACCCGATTTTCTATATTCAGGTAAAACTCCCACAAGACCAAGGTCGATACTCTTAGGATTTTTGAGTGCTTTCAATAAGCGTACAAGACAACCGGGCGTGAGTTTACCGCCGCTCTTTTGCAACGCCGAACCGATACCGGGCAAACAGAAACCGAACGCAACCACGCGATCGTCTTCGTTTGCAATCGCCGTGATATAACGCATATCCAAAAGCAACATAAATTGATCGACCGTTTGCTTGATCATTTCCGGTGTAAATGGAACGACGCCGTACAAATCTTTGTAACATTCGTCAAGCAATTCAAACACGCTAGCCGCATATTTTTTCAAGAACTGGCGCTTGGGCATACCGTCGCTCACGACGCGCAAATTATAACGCTTCAAAGCACGTTCGGCGAGTGCCTTTAAACGTTCGTCTTGTTGATGGGTAGAAAATAAGCGCGATTCTACCCAGTCTACGTCTTTCACGTAACCGCATGCCTCGATTAGACCTGCGTAATACGGATAGTTATATTGTTCTTCAAACGTTGATAAATAGTCGAACCCTTCGATGAGCAAGCCTTCGCGTTCTTGGTCGCTATAGCCCAACGGTCCCACTACTTTTTCCATTTCATTGTCTTTCGCCCAAGCTTCCACAGCCGCAAATAACGCTTTCGCCGTTTCTACGTTATCTTCGCAATCGAAACGGGTAAAACGTACTTGTTTATCGTTATGAATTTGGTTGTACTGGCGTTGAATGATACCTTGAATACGCCCCACCGTTTCGTTACCGCGTTTCGCCAAGTAAAATACCGATTTACACGTTTTGAAATAGACGTTTTTTTCGGTAAACATCGACATTTCATCCCCGTATAAAGGCGGTACGAAATACGGATTACCCTTGTATAACCGCAAAGGATATTCTACGAACTCCTTACGCAATTTTCTCGTGTTTACTTCGATGATTTGCAACATAATACACCTTTACTATATGTTTTTTCTTACGTTGAAATGACATTTTCGACGCATTTCGACAAAATTCACTTTTTAAATTATAGCATACACCGCTTTTTTTGTCAACACTTTCATAAACTTTTCTTTAGTAAAAAGAACGCCGTATTAAAGCGTTCTTTACACGTTTATTCGTCTTTGAAAACGTTTTTAAATACTTTCGAGCGCGAAAGTTTCATCACTCCGCGAATGAAAAACAACCCGCGCGTCGGCATCAATTTTGCCGTTACATTCATCAGTTTCGCATCCCAACCTAAAACGGCACGGCGTTTGCGACGATATATTTTTCTTGCAATTTTGTTTGCCATTTTACCCGCCGACATCGCCACGAGATTGAGCGCGCTGTCTTTCGTGTTTTCGTCGCTACTAAACAAGTCGGTCGCAGTTGTACCGGGATAAATTATCCCCACGTGCAGTTTACCTTTCTCTTCCATCGCAAGTGCTTCCGTATATGCTTTTAGCGCCGCTTTACTCGCCGAATACGCACCTGCCCCCACTACCGTACAAAGCGCGGAAGACGAAGAAATGTTAACGATTGCAGGCAAGGTTTTCTCGTTTCCTTTTAACGAATTTTTCAGCTCGGCAACCGAATACACACTTCCGTAAAAATTCGTTTGCAACACGCTTTCTATTTGCACAAGTTGCATCTCCGTCAGTTTTTGAAAAGGCGGAAATACGCCTGCATTGTTGATAAGTAAAATAGGCGCAATTTGCTTTTGTTCTAAATTTGCGCGTAGAGTTTGCCAGTTTTCCCGTTGCCCAACGTCAAACAAGTAATAAGAAAAACGGTTACTCTTTTCGCCAAGCTCTGCTTGCAGGGCAAGCATTTTTTGCTCGTTGCGAGCGACGCCGATGACGTTCGCGCCGTACTTATTTATTAGTATTTTCGTTAATTCTTTACCAATTCCGCTAGACGCGCCTGATAAAACCACGTATTGGTCTTTGAGCCAGTTTTTCATAAAACTCCTTATCGTGCATATTTGCATTCATTCGTTTTTCTCCATTACATTATAAACTTCCAAAGATTGCATTGTCAAGTACAAAATAAGAAATTTTCCTGAAATATGTTAAAAATATCCGTAAAAAATCGTTGACAAATAAAAAATAAAAGTATATAATAGATAATGCTTTTGGGGATATGGCTCAGTTGGTAGAGCGCCTCGTTCGCAACGAGGAGGCCAGCGGTTCGAATCCGCTTATCTCCACCACATTATTCATCTTTATTGCGTCATATGGACGATTAGCTCAGCTGGTAGAGCAATTGACTCTTAATCAATGGGCCCAGGGTTCGAGTCCCTGATCGTCCACCAAAATAAAAGGCACCGTTTTCGGTGTCTTTTATTTTGGTATGATGGGGACAAGAACCCTGCAAGGGTTCGCGCGAGCCGTAAGGCGAAGCTCTCCGAGGGCCCCCTTTGGGGTGTCGGAGATACCCTGATCGTCCACCAAAATAAAAGGCACCGTTTTCGGTGTCTTTTATTTTGGTATGATGGGGACAAGAACCCTGCAAGGGTTCGCGCGAGCCGTAAGG
>JAZSMB010000110.1:0-7084 GCA_045535685.1 Candidatus Scatosoma sp. | reverse complement strand
CGATCCACAACGCTCTCACCGCGAAAAAAATCCAAAGAATTTACGTATTCCTGCAACGCCTGCAAATCCAACTCGCTTAAGAGTTCTTCCACGTTTTCATTTAGCTCTTCCGTCGCCTCTTTGTGTATATCGTCTGCTCGTACAGTAAACGTATATTGTGGCACAACTATCCAATATGCAAGCATCACACATAAAAATATCCAAAAAAAACGATTATGTAAAATACGTCGTATCATATCATCTCCAAAAATCCTTTCATTAACGTAAGTAAGCTTTCCAAAATCGGCAACGACAGCATCACGATGGCTATTTTACCGGCAAGTGCTACTTTATCCGCGATGGATTGCGAGCCGAAATCTTGTAAAATACCTGCGCCAAACTCGACGATATACCCCACTCCAACGATCTTTAAAAGCAGCTTGACCAAACCGTTTTCCACGCCACTCATATTGGCAATGCTTGCGAAAACCGCCAACGTATCGGATAGCGATTGGACGATAAATAACAAAATCACGATTACGCCCGTCATGGTCACGGCAAACGATAATTCCGGTTTGGTTGCTTTGAGTATAAGCGAGGTGATCGCGGTAACGAATCCTACGCCGATAATTTTAATAATCTCCATCATTTGCTCCTACGTCTATTTTAAGTGAAAAATATCTTGTATTTGCTCGAACAAGTCGCCTATTCTGCCTACGACCAACGCCAAAACGATGACCAGCCCAACGATACTTACGAGCGTCGCAATATCGTCACGGTCGGATTTTTTTAAAATTTGGCATATAACCGTGATAATAATCCCGACTGCCGCCATTTGAAATAAAATCGTTATCTCCATACTTTTCCCTTCTTTACACGATTAATATCACTATCAATAGACCGCATAAAAAGCTTAGTTTTATATATAAATCCCCATATTTTTTATACTCTTTCTCCGCTTCCGTTTGATAGCTTGCAACGAGCGTCTTCATTCCGCTGAAATACGCTTTTTGCGAAGCGCTATCCCCTGCGCCGAGCATATGAAAATAATCGATTAGCATACTTCGCTCTTCTTGCGTTAAAAACTCGCAACCATCAAACATCAGCGTAAAATTTACGTTTTGATCTTTGTCGCCGAGCGCATGAAAAAAGTTCTCTAAAAAAGTGCGAAACGCGCCTTTATATACGTATTTGGTAGCAAAAATACGCAACGGGCGGCGATAGTAGGTAATTTCACTTAAAAACCGCTCGTTAAATAAGAGTAACTGCTGAAAAAACTGCTTGCGCTGACGGTATTTTCTTGCAAAAATATAACCGCAAACGCTCGTAAAAGCAACGACGGCGATACATAACAAAATTTTTACCATTTACGCCATCTCCTTGCCGTTTCTATCATATATAGCGCTTATTTTTCCAATGATTTGCTTATCCAAAAACACGTAATCGTCAAATAACGGCAATAACGCATCGTCGATTTTGGAAAAAGCCGCAAAATGCGCCGACGCAACGACGATTACACCCGCCGCTATTGCACGCGCAACCGCCAACGCGTCCTCTTTTGCAAGCTCGTCCGTAATAATTACGTCCGGCCGCATAGCACGTATTCCCGATTCAAATGCCACACTTTTACACGAATATCTCAATACGTCGCACGTTTGACCATAGTTTTGCGTTGCAATTTCTCCACGCTCGTCGCATATGAGCACGTTTTTTCGCGTTTCTTTGCTAATTGTCCTTGCCAAATCGCGCAAAATCGTCGTTTTCCCTAAGCCGGGTGGCGAACATATCAAAACGTTATGTAGTTTGTCGGACATACAACTTTGATAAATTGCTTGCCCGCACCCAACTACTTCGTGTGGCACACGTATACACAAGGAGGTAAAATCGCGTATCGTCAGTGGTTGTCCTCTATCAAAAACGTAC
The DNA here is from genome assembly GCA_045535685.1 of Candidatus Scatosoma sp. GTDB lineage: Bacteria > Bacillota > Clostridia > Christensenellales > Borkfalkiaceae > Scatosoma. The sequence continues at coordinate 5,182 of JAZSMB010000110.1, read as the reverse complement.
TCTCCAGCTAAACCGATTCTTTCCCCGCTCGCCGCCGTTAAAAATCCCCTGCGTAGTTGTTCTTCTACTGCATATACCGAGTAATTACCTGCTTTTAAAACGCATTCGGCTAAATCTTGAATATCGCATCGAATTGCACGCTCTTCATACGTTGTTACTCCGTACGGCGATAAATACTGATATTCGCCTAATACGTTTACAGTCGTGGGTTTTTCAGCTCGCAAACGAATCTCATAAACCGTTTGCAAATTGACGTTTTTAAGCGCATTTTTGATGTTTTGCGGAAGAAATTCAAGCATTTATATATTGTATGCGGCTTGTCTATATAATAGAACAAAATAATAAAATATCCCCGCGTTTTCACACGAGGATATGCACAATAGAAAAGCCTGCCTTTAATCAACTTAAAGACAGGCTTTATTATTAATTTTCAAACAATCAAGCGTTTTTATTTAAGAGATCCGCAATCGAAACGCCGCTTACGTCGCTTTCCGACCATTCGGTCACTTCTTCAACGGGTTTTTGCGCGCGAGGTTTTCTTGCTTTCTTTTCGCCTTCAGCCTCTTCCGCTTTTTGAACGCGAGGTTTTCTTTCCACGTTTTCAGGCTTCGGTTCAAGCGCTTTAATCGAAAGCGTCATTTTCTTTTCTACGCAATCGAGCTTCAAAATCTTCGCATCGATTTCTTGACCGATCGTAAGCGCCGTCGTAGGATTTTCAAGGAATTCGTGAGAAATTTGAGAAACGTGTACCAAACCGTCGATACCTTTTTCTACTTCAACGAAAGCCCCGAAAGGAACGATACGTACAACTTTACCGTGAATTACGTCGCCTTCTGCATATTTTTCAGCAGCAAGTTCCCAAGGTTGGGGTTGCAATTGCTTATAACCGATAGAAACTTTTTTAGCCTCTTGGTCGATTTTCAATACTTTGAATTGGTATTTCTTGCCGATTTCAAGCACGTCGCTTACTGCTTTAACGCCCGTCCAGGAAAGGTCGGAGACGTGTGCAAGACAGTCGAAACCGTTTACGGAAACGAATGCGCCAAACGCGGTAATTCTTTCCACTTTACCTTCCACAACGTCATCAACGTTAATGGACGCAAAGAATTCTGCTTCTTTTGCAGCTTTTGCAGCTTCTTTCGCAGCTCTTTCTTCTTCGATGATAACACGTTGAGAAGCAATGATTTCTTTTCTTCTTTCCGTTTTTACTTCGAGCATACGAAGACGAAGTTTTTTACCAACGTATTTATCCAACTCTTTTACGTAGCCCGAACGAATTTCGCGAGCAGGTACGAATACCGTGTACGAACCGAGTTGCGACGTTAAACCGCCTTTATTGAAGCCGGTGCATTCAACCTCAAAATCTTTACCCGATTGAATATCAGCAATCATAGCTTCCTCTTCTTTTACTTGCTTGATGAGCTTTTGAGAAAGCTTAACGGGATTTACCGCTACGACCATAAGTTCGATTTCTTCACCCGTTTTTGCGTTGAAATCTTCCTTATTATACACTTCACAGTCTACTTCCTCTTTGTCGAGAATAATTTCTTTCTTCGCAAGAGGCAACAACACTGCAACACCCGTGTCGTCTGCCGACGAGATCGTAGCCTTTACCAATTGTCCTTTTTTGAACTTAGGTTGACTGTCCATTTTCGCAACGACGTTTTCCATCGTTTCTTCCATTGCCGTTGCTTTTGCTTCTGTTTCCATTTCCATTTTTAAGAGAACCTCCTGAGTTTGCGCGTTAGGGGTGCTTGCACCCATAACAAGACCTACCTTTTCAAATCTTTTGATTGTTTTATATTCGAACTGAGCAGAACGCTCCAAGCGAATTACGTTTTTGCAATGCTGTTTACAAATCTCAAACAGCTTGTTGGTGTTGCTGCTATTTAAGCCGCCAAGAACCAAAACCGCATCGCATTTTTTAGCAATTTCCCTTGCCTCGTTTTGTCGTCCTATAGTAGTATAACAAATTGTGCGAAAAACTTCAAGTGTTTTCGCCCTTGTATTATCAAGATTTTTAATAATTTTTTCAAATTTTTCCTCTGAACAGGTCGTTTGCGCCACTAAAACGCATTCCTTGTCGGGAATTATCGAAAAATCGGGCGTATCGGGCGATAAAATAATCGCGCTATTATCACACCAACCGTTCAGCCCAAGCACTTCGGGGTGCGCCCTTTCACCAACGATAATAATCGTCTTGCCTTGCGCATACTGCTCGCGTATAATCGTCTGCGTACGCAAAACAAACTCGCAGGTGCAATCTACAACTTTGATATCACGGCGTGCGCATTCTTCATACACCCATTTTGCAACTCCGTGCGAACGAATCAACAAAGTCGCACCGCTTGGAACAGCGGATAAATCGTCCACCGTGCGTAAACCGCATTGGGAAAGTTGGTTGACGACTTCGGGATTATGAATAATTTCGCCGAGAATATACGCGTTTTTGTTCGCAAGAGATAACGCCGTATCGACGGCTTTTTGTACTCCTTTGCAAAATCCACCGCTTTTCGCTACGATTACTTCCACTTTACGCCTTTTTACCTTTCTTTTTACTTTCTAAAAACGCCGTGTGTTCGCGCTTCAATTTCAGCATTGCCTCGCGAATTTTATCGTTCGCTTGCGTCGCCTCTTCGTCCGTTAATTTTTTATCGTAATACTCGCTTAAATCGATAGGCTCGCCCATTAAAACGTGCGTACAACGAAACCATCGGGGGCGTTTATAAATAACGATGGGAATAACGGGTGTTTTCGTCTTGATTGCCATAATCGCCGCACCGTGCTTAAACGGCAACATTTCGGCATCCGTCTTATTACGCGTACCCTCGGGGTAAATCGCAATTTTCTCGCCGTTTTTTAAACATTTGAAACAATCGAGTAACCCGCGTACGTCGTTACCGTCGCGATTGACGGGGATCGCGCGGATTGCACGCGCAAAAACGCCTAAGAACTTCGAATCGAAATTCTCTCGTTTGGATACGAAATGCACGCATTCCCAAGTGGTAGAAGCCATAATGGCAACGTCCATCATGGTATAGTGATTACCCACGTACACGCAAGCCCCTTCGGGTGCTTTTCTCTTTCCGTAAAAGCGGAAAGGCTTAACTAAAAAGTAGAAAGGAATCACTAACACGCGCAAAAAATTCATAATCCAAAGCACGTGTTTGCCTTTTTTATTTGCAGGAATGGTCACCGAATATGTTTTCTTTGCTTTTTTCTTTGTTTTTTGCTCTTGTTTATCCATTCTGCCACCTACGTTAAATTTTCGACTGGATAATCGATTTAATCTTCGCCACTACTTCTTGAATGTCCATATTGGACGTATCCACCACTACGGCGTCGTCCGCGCATACGAGCGGAGCGAATTCTCTTTCGCTATCCTGCTTATCGCGTGCAATAATTTCCGCGTGTAATTGATCAAAATCAACTTTTTCGCCGCGCGTTTCTAATTCTTTATATCTTCGCATTGCGCGCACTTTGCTATCCGCTGTGACGAAGAATTTATATTTCGCATCGGGTAAAACTGCCGATCCAATATCTCTGCCGTCGATTACGCAGGACATACTCTTGGCGATTTGTCTTTGCATTTCCACCATTTTTATGCGCACCGCTTTGTGAGTAGAAATACTCGACGCAGCCATAGAAACCGGGTTTTCGCGAATGGTTTTCGATACGTCTTCGCCGTCTAGTATCGTATGTTGCGTCCCGTCTTTATATTCCACTTTTACGTTTAAGTTCGGGAGCATTTTTTCGACTCCTTCGCGATCTTTAGGATCGATGCCAAGTCGCAACGCTTTTAAGCCGCAAGCACGGTACATTGCACCTGTATCCAAGTGCAAAATGTTATAATCTTGCGCCAAAATACGCGCTACGGTACTTTTACCGCTGCCCGCAGGCCCGTCCAACGCGATATTGTAAATTTCCGATATATCCTTTCTCAAAACCTTTGCTCCCCTTTGGTAAATATGCTTGGCGTTACGTTTATCGCAAGCCTCTCTATCCGTGAAAATCATTACGCGAATACATAACTTTAATCCGCCTTGAATATCCGGTTCGATTGCGGCAAATAGCGGCGCAAAGTCGTACCCGCATTCACGCGCGGCTTTTGCCGGATGGTACGAATGAATATCCGACGTTAACGAAAACAGAAAACCGCTCACTTCTTCTTTTTGCAAACGATTCATTTCAAAAATCTCGTCCAAAAGCGCTTTTACCGCTACGGAAATTTCGCTTGGACGGTCTTGTTCGATTGTCGTTGCACCGCGAATAATCGTCATGGTTATCTCCTACTATCTATCGAATACCTTTATTATATATGAAAAAAAATAAAAAGTCAAGTTTTTCGCTCACACATTGCAATATATTGCAATAACTAAATGGTGTCGCCCGCAAGATAGCCTGTGGCAAAGGCGATTTGCATATTAAACCCGCCTGTGAATGCATCTACGTCTAAAACCTCGCCGCAAAACTTTAAGCCTACAACCTTTTTACTTTCCATCGTTTTGGGGCTAATTTCCGTCAAAGCAACGCCACCGGAAGTGATAATAGCCTCTTCGAAACCGCGCAAAGAGTTGATTTTGAGCGGAAATCCTTTGATTGTGCGCACGAGTTTCACACGCTCCTCTTTCGTGATTACGTTTACCGCCTTTTGCTGGGAAATACCGCATTTTGATAAGACTACAGGGATAAGCTTTTGAGGCAATAACTCGTAAAGAGCGTTAACGATTTGTTTGTTTTTGAATTTGTCAAAATCACGCAAAAGTCGCTTATCTAACGTATTTTCATCCAAAGCAGGCTTTAAATCGATAAATGCAGACAAATTTTGAAAAGGCATACGATTGATTACGGATGATGCGGATAACACGATCGGTCCGGATACGCCAAAATGCGTAAAAAGCATTTCGCCAAATTCTTCGTAAACGGTTTTATTGCCTAAAAGCACACGGAAAGCAACGTTTTTTAATGCTAAACCTTGTAATTGTTTGCAAGTTTCCCCTTCCGCGTTCAAACCGCACAAGCCCGTTTTTAAATCGGTAACGGTATGCCCGTGCGTACGCGCAAAAACGTAGCCGTCCCCCGTCGAACCCGTCGAAGGATAACTCAATCCGCCCGTTGCCACAATAACAACGTCGCAAGGATAATTGTCCTTGTTCGTACACAACTCTACTACGCGTGAAAG
>JAZSMB010000075.1:0-3548 GCA_045535685.1 Candidatus Scatosoma sp. | reverse complement strand
CTGCGTATACCAAAAAGATTGCGGGGTTTGCCTGCCAATAGGTCGCGCTAACGCTATTTGTCAGCGATTGAAACCAACCCACCGACATTAAAATAGCACTTGCCGAAAGTCCGGGTACGATTTGCGTAATTCCGCACGCCGCGCCGATAACGATCGCCAAAATAGGCTGCCACCACGAAACGTTAACAAACGCGTCCGCGCCCACGCCATCCCCGCTCGACGAAAGGAGTGCGCTCACTCCGCCGATGAGCACGGGAATAAACAAACCGAGCGCGAAAAGCGCCACTCGTTTTTTGGTTTTTTGCGCGGTTTTTACTTCGTCATAGACAGCGGGAAACGCGCCCGTCATCAGCCCTGCAAATAAACAAACGATCGCGAAGGGCAAAACGGCGAGCAGCTCTTTGACCGCGATAAAGCCAAGCACGACGCCTACGACCGCACCGATACCGATGGGGAGTAAAAACGCAAAGCATTTTTTAAATTTTTTGAGCAGATTGCCCAGCGCGTATAAAATTGATCGTAGAGCTTAAATATAATGGCGACCGTCGAACCGCTAATTCCTGGTACAATGACGGCAAGCCCGATAAAGAAACCGAGGAGCGCGCTTTTGCACCACGTTTTTTTATTGTATTTTATTAAAGCGATTTCCAAGCTTTCTTGCATGTTTTCACTCCTTATTGCCTGCATATAATTCTATTATATCCAAAATTTACCGTTTGGTCAATTTTTTATGCAAATTTTTTACGCTTTTTTCCGAAAATAGCGCAAAATCGTCCTTTTTCCCCACGCGCGAGCGTATATAATAGCGTTATATAATACGTTTTGTCAGGTGTGAATATGAACTACGTCAAAAAAATGTGCATTTTACGGCAAATTCAGCAAGGTTTTTCTACCGACGGAAAAACGCTGTCGGGGCTTATCAAAATCGAACAGTACGGCAAAAATTTGGCTGTCGAAGTATCGGTTATCAACTTTGCGCCCCTATCGCAAGGGGAGTATTATTGCCTGCTTTCCGACGGACAAGGAAAAACGGAAATGCTGGGTTTGCGCGGTAAAAGCTTTTTTAATCTTTTATCCGATTTGGATATTTCGCACGGATTTTGCGGCATCGTTTGCTACGTAAAAGACGACGTTGTGCCCATTGCGTACGGTATCAACGGCAACGGTCAATACGACTGGAAAAGTATTTTAAACGCAACCCTGCCCCCCGTGTTTCCGCAAAGTGAGCCGAAAAAGGGCAGAAATATCGGCACGGAAATTGCCGAAAGTATGTTTTTAGAGCCAAATTATACGCAAAAACCTGCCGAATTGCCGATGGAATATGAACCGCCAAAGCCAACCCCCCTGCCCAGGTACGAAACGAACGAAAAAACGGCGGTATCCACTCCCGCCGTTCCAAGTACTTCCACCGCGTCGAATTCCCCTTACGACGACGAGCTTGTGGCGCAAGAAAATTATTATACGGAGAACAATGAAAATGGACAAAAGCTGCTTCAAAAAACTGATAGCGATGCATACGCTCAAAGCGCAACTCAAAGCAAAGACAAGAAAACGCGGTCTAACCCACCGAAGAATGACCATGCTGACGACGTACGCCACCCGTTTGAAACGGACACCGACGGATACTATCGCGCAGTAAAGGCGGAAATAGACGAACTGTTGCGTTCGTACCCGCGCGACGATACCTTAAACGGCGCGTTTTCGTGTAGCGAATGGGTGCGCGTCAAGGGGGATAAGAAAAACCCAGAATATCTCATCGGCGTCGTATATTTTAACGGAAAGGCGCGGTATATTTGCTACGCGCTCGCCACGCAAGACAAAGACAATCCCCCAAAAGAGATTGCAAGCGTTTGCTCGTTTGTGCCTACTACGCCGCTCGATGAAGAAAAGGGCTTTTTCGTTATTTTCCAAAGCGCGGCAACGGGCGAGTGCGTAAAACCGCAAAAAGCATAAATTTATACTTTCATTTGCTTGACATTTTTCTTTTGGCAATATATACTAATACCAAAATATATTTCGCACGAGAAAAATGCAATGAAAACAGGTATCCTTTTAAGTAAAATTTCCTTATCCAAGCGCTTGACGCTTACTGCGCTTTTTACCGCGCTTTGCACGGTGAGTACTTTGGTTGTTACCATTCCGCTCCCCTACGGATATCTCAACGTAGGCGACGTGTTCGTGTTGCTTGCAGGTTGGCTGCTTGGACCTATCTACGGCACGATTGCCGCAGGCGTTGGTAGCGCGCTCGCGGATACGATTAGCGGTTTTGCGGTATATGCGCTCCCTACCCTTTTCATCAAAGCGGGCGTGGCGGCGATAGCGTGGGGCGTTGCAACGCTTATCCAAAATGCACGCAAGACCACCGCGGTTGAAATTTTTCGCCGCATCATTGCCGCGATCGTTGCCGAGCTTTGGATGGTGGCAGGTTACTTCCTTTTTGAAAGCGTCTTATACGGAGTTGCCGGGGGCGTAGCGACGCTGTTTGGGAACGGAATGCAAGGTTTGTGCTGTGGTGTAGGCGCGATTGTGATTTTTATCGTGTTATCCAAAACCAAAGGCACGCAAAAATTATTTCCGCTTTTATCGGAAGAATAAGCAAAGCTATGATAAACCCGCCTGCTGATTGCAGGCGGGTTTTTACTTTATTTTTTTATCCCGAAAAAGTCGGGCTTTTCGCTGTTCCATTCGTCTTCCAGCATTTGCGCTACCCACTCGCGATAATCGTTAATCGTCGCTTTGGAAAAGAAATGTTTCCATTTAAATAAGCGGTATTGCTTGGCAAAAATCGTTTTTAACGATGGAAAAAAGTATTGCCCGTTGGCGTAAATAATTACGTTCAACTCGTACCTACCCGAGGGTTCGCGCAAATCGAAGTAATCTTTCCCCTTGCGAAACCGACAAATATACACGCAGGCAGAATCGCCGCCCTTTTCTTGGAAATACTCAAACGAAAACCCACGCTCGTCTAAAAAACGTGCGTTGAGTTTTTTCATAATTTCCGCCGTTTGAATGGTTGCCATAGCCCTTTCCTTATGCGCTTAATCTTGGCTTAAAGTTGCCTTAATACGGCGGATACCGCTTGCGCAAGATTGTTCTTTGGCGATCTTAAACTTACCAAGCTCGCCCGTCGTCGCCACGTGCGGACCACCGCAAATCTCTTTAGAAAACTCGCCGATGGTGTACGTTTTTACGCGTTCGCCGTACTTGCTTTCGAACAAGCCGGTAAAGCCTTGCTCTTTCGCTTCGTCCAGCGTTACCTCTTTCATTTCCACCGCAACGTTTTGCTTAATTACATCGTTAACCATATCTTCGACTACTTTGATTTGTTCCGCCGTCATCGGTTGGGGATAGTTAAAGTCGAAACGCAATCTCTCTTCCGTAATGTTCGAACCCTTTTGGTTTACGTCGGGAGAGAGTACTTTTTTCAGCGCCGCGTGTAACAAGTGCGTTGCCGTATGCAAGCGCGTAGTTGCCTCTTTATGGTCAGCGAGTCCGCAAGCAAATTTTTGCTCGCTGCCGGCTTTACTCTTGTTTTGGTGTTCCTCAAA
>JAZSMB010000005.1:0-2559 GCA_045535685.1 Candidatus Scatosoma sp. | reverse complement strand
CATAACCCCTTTAACGAATAAATAGGATAATATAAATCTTATTTTTTCGAGGTGACGTTTTGACAACCAAACGTAAAAAACGCTGGTGGCACAAAATTTCAAAAGCAGGGGCGTGGACGAACGTTATTTTAGGCGGTTTATTGCTCTGCGTAGGCGCGTTGAGTTTTGCTCCCATGGACGATAGTTTACAAACGGACGGCGAGGGAGTTGAGTTATATCGCTTTGGCAACGCAAACAGCGGCGGCGTATCGTTGATGTTTAACGTTTACTGGGGTACGGAAGAAGTCTATCAAATTTTAGATATTCTCAAATCCCACGATGCAAAAGCAACTTTTTTTATCGGCGGTTCATGGGCGGACGATAACGTTCAATGCCTGCGTGATATCGCAAATAACGGTCACGAAATAGGCAACCACGGATATTTCCATAAATACCAGGATAAACTTTCACTCAAGGATAATAAAGCGGAAATCGAGCGTTGTAATCGCTTTATTTCGCTTGCTATCGATATTCAGCCAACTTTGTTCGCCCCGCCGTCGGGAGCGTATAGTTCCGCAACGTTATCCGCTTGTCAAGCTTTGGGCATGAAAACGATTTTGTGGTCGCGCGATACCATCGATTGGCGGGATAAAAACGCCTCGCTCATATATACGCGCGCTACGAAAAATATTAAAAGCGGTGAATTTGTTTTGATGCATCCGATGCAAGCCACGGTGGATGCGTTAAACGATATATTAAAATTTTATAAAACGCAATCGCTTTCGGTAATCACCGTGTCCGAGAATTTGCGTGAAAAGGGTTAAATTATGACGTTTGAAAAGAAATACGACAACGGGCTTAGGCTCGTAGTGAAGAAAATGGACGGAATTATGTCCGTGACGATGGGGATTCTCGTAGGCACGGGCGCAAGTGCGGAAACGGATAAAGAAGACGGTATTTCGCATTTCATTGAACATATGCAATTTAAGGGCACGACCAGCAAAAACGCCTTCGAATTATCCGACGCGTTCGATCGTTTGGGCGCGCAAGTGAACGCTTTTACAGGGAAAGATTTAACGTGTTATTATTCAAAATGCACGTCTGAACATACAAGCGATTGTTTCGCTCTTTTGTCCGATTTATTTTTGCACTCCACCTTCCCCGAAGAGGAAATGGAACGCGAAAAGGGCGTCGTTTGCGAAGAAATTTCTATGAACGAAGACACGCCCGAAGATTTGTGCTTAGATTTATTAGCGCGCGCGTTCTACGGCAAAGAAAATTACGGCAGAAATATTTTGGGTACAAGCGAAAACGTAAAAAGTTTTAGCGTGGACGATATTATGCGCTATAAAAAAGCGCGTTATTGCCCTGAAAATATCGTTATTTCCTTTGCGGGGAATATTGACCCAACGACGGCGCAAGCACTCGTTGAAGCGCATTTTAACGACTTAGAAAAGGGCGAGTTTGAAACGCGCTCGCCGTTGCTCATCTCGCAAAAGTGTAGTTTGGTCAAAACCAAGCCGATTGAACAGGTGCATATGGCGATTGCTTATCCCTCTGCGCCGAGAGGCAGTAAGTATGACGAACTGTTTTCTGCGGTCAATAGCGTACTCGGCGGTTCGATGAGTGCACGGCTTTTCCAAGAAGTGCGCGAAAAACGCGGGCTTGCTTATTCGGTATATTCGTATCTTTCGCAGTATAACGAGTGCGGCTCGCATACGATTTACGCAGGGGTTAATCCAACGCAAATCGGACAGGCGTACGACGCGATTTTAGCCGTAGTGGACGGTTTGAGAAAGGACGGTATTACGCAAGACGAATTTAACCGCAGTCGCGAACAAATGAAAGCGAGTATGTTTTTCAGCAATGAGAGTACGAATTCGCAAATGCTTTTATACGGGAAATATATGCTCAACAACAAAAAGGTGTTCGATTTCGAAGAAAAGCTTGCGAAAATCAACGCGATGACGTACGAGCAAACGCGTGAAGCAATCGACGTTATGTTTGACCGCACGCAAATGGCTAGCGCAATCGTTGGTAATACGGATAAACCGTTGCCCATTTTATAAAAGATAATCTAATAAGGTGAATTATGGATATTTTACAAACGTTGACACAAGAGTTCTCTTTAATGCCTACCCATACGAGTAATATTATTGCTCTCATTGACGAGGGAAATACGATACCGTTTATCGCTCGTTACAGAAAGGAAATGACGGGTAGTTGCGACGACCAAGTTTTACGTGCTTTATCCGATCGATTGACGTATCTTCGAAATTTGGAAAAACGCAAAGAAGAAGTGGCAAATTCGATTATCGAGCAAGGCAAAATGACGGATGACATACGCGCGGCACTTGCAAAGGCGAGCATTTTAACGGAAGTAGAGGATATTTACCGTCCGTACAAGCAAAAACGTAAAACGCGCGCGTCCGTTGCGATTGCAAAAGGTTTACAGCCTCTTGCAGACGTGATTTTGGCGCAAAATATAGCTTTGGACGTGCAACGAGAAGCGGAAAAGTACGTAAACGGCGAAGTGGAAACGGCGCAAGACGCGTTAGACGGCGCAAAGGATATCATTGC
>JAZSMB010000191.1:0-9006 GCA_045535685.1 Candidatus Scatosoma sp. | reverse complement strand
AACTCTACAAGGTGTTTTTCCGCTTCGGGGAATAACTCGTCCGTGATGTTGATATCGTTGCGGTAGTTGGTTTGGAGCAGGGCGAATTTGATTGCTTCGTCCGAGTATTTTTCTAATAAATCGGTAAGGAGTAAGCTATTTCCAAGCGATTTACTCATCTTTTGACCGTTGACTTTGATCAGCCCGTTGTGCGTCCAGTATTTAACGAATTGTTTACCCGTCAACGCTTCCGTTTGCGCAATTTCGTTTTCGTGATGAGGGAAAATCAAGTCCCTGCCGCCGCCGTGAATGTCGATTTGGTCGCCAAACGCCGCGCGGTTCATCGCCGAACACTCGATATGCCAACCGGGACGGCCTTTGCCCCAAGGCGAATCCCAGCAAATTTCCCCTTCTTTCGCACTCTTCCAAAGCGCGAAATCGTACGCGTTTTTCTTGCCCTCGTCGTTATCCACACGCACACCGTCCAGCGCGTCCTCTACGTTGCGGTTGGACAGTTTACCGTAATCTTTAAACGACGCTACGTCGAAATACACGTCCCCCTTGTCCGTCGCGTACGCGTGCCCTTTTTTAATCAGCGTTGCCACAAACTCGATGATATTATCGATATTTTGCGTGGCTTTGAGCCATACGTCGGGGTCGTCTACACGAAATTTTTCCATCACTTGGTTGATATTTTCAATCATTTGCGCCGCGTACTGATCGGCAGGAATCCCCGTTTCGTGCGATTTTGCAATAATTTTATCGACCACGTCGGTATAGTTTCTCGCATACGTGACGTTGTATCCCGACTTTTTCAAAAATTTACGCATGATATCGTAGATGAGTGCTTGATATCCGTGTCCGATATGCGCCTCGCCCGATACCGTAATACCGCAAGCGTACATTTTTACGTCATTGCCGTTTAAGGGAATAAATTCTTCCTTTCTTTTGGTGTAAGAGTTGTATATTTTCATATCTATTCTCCTTTTTTCTCCATTTCATCGCATACCTGGTATGCCCGTTTTATTTTTTAGTGCGTTTTTCTTCCGCTTCTTTGGCAAGACGAATCGCCTCTTCTTCTCTTTCTTTCCGTTCTTCTTCGCTGCATTCCGCGTTCAGCGCCGCGACCGCAATAATCCCCTCGCGCGTCTTATCTTGCTCTTGCGGAGGGCGAATGCGCACGATTCTGCCGGGTACGCCCACCACGGTTGCATACGGCGGCACTTCGCGCAAGACTACCGCCCCCGCACCGATTTTCGCACCTTCTCCGACCGTAAAGCCGCCAAGCACTTTCGCACCTGCCGAGATGGTCACGTTTTCCATAATGGTCGGGTGGCGTTTGCCGCGTTCTTTGCCTGTACCGCCCAGCGTCACGCCTTGATAAATCACCGTGCCTTTATGCACTTCCGCCGTTTCGCCGATGACCACGCCCGCACCGTGATCGATAAACACGCCCCCTTCGATTTTCGCCGCAGGATGAATTTCTATTCCCGTTAAAAACCGCGCGAACTGGCTGATCATTCTCGCCAAGAGTTTTAATTTGATTTTATAGAAAAACCGCGCAACCCGATACCACGATAAGGCGTGCACACCCGAATAGGTAAGTAAAATTTCGAGTGCGTTCCGCGCGGCAGGATCGTTGCGCTTTGCCGCTTTTACGTCTTCGCGAAGATTTTTAAACCACATATATTGTTTTCTCCTAATAAGTATGGCAGTATGCAGCTTTTGCCAAAACAATAACGCCTTTACATTATACGCGCGTATAACGTAAAGGCGTGCGACCGCTGTTCCACTTTACTTCAAAAAACCGTTTGGTTTTTCCTTTCTTGCCCGATAACGGGGGCTGCCGCAGAGGATTAGTCTGACCTACAAACGCGAAAACGCACTTTCAAAATACCCGATGCTTGACGCGCTTTCAGCCTTTGGCGCGGCTCTCTGTTATGCAAGCGGCTCTATTTTTACTCTTTTTTCGCTCGGCTATTCAATTTTTACTTATTATAGCAAAACACACGATAAATTGCAACCGTTTTTCTATGCTTTCGTGTATTTTTATCGCAAAAACAAGTGGCGCACCTTATATTCGGCAAGCGCCGCATCGCGCAACTGCTCGTTATACACTTTTTGTTCGAGTAAATACCGCACCACCACGTCTTTGGCGAGCGCATAATCGAACGCGCAATCGAATGCGTTCAGCAACGTTTCCGCGTCGTCTACGTTAAAATGCGCCGCCATGAATAACGACAACAACAGATTTTTACTCGGTATAAACCTGCCTTTGACGATCTTTTTCCAAATTTCACTATCGACGTTCAACAAATTTTGCACTTCCGTTTCCGTCACTTGATAGCGCTCCAGCATCAAAGCCAGCGTTTGCCGCGCTTCCTTATAAAATTTGCGATATTTTATCTTCTGCCATACGCTCACCGTATAAAAAGTAAACGAAAACGTCTTATCGCTGAGTTTTTCTTTCAACTGAGCGAGCATTTCCGCCTTATTTTCCTGACGGTCGAGTTTTAAAAGCTCTTGCGAAAGGGTGTATGCATACGTTTTACCGTTACGCACTTCGGACGTTTGCCGTTTGGGCATTTGATAGCCTTGCAACGTGCAAATTTTATCGTAGCTTGCATACGTTTTACAAAAATAATCGTCTAAATCGGCAATAAAATCCACCATCGATAGCGCCCCCTTTGCGTTTATGTTTGCTTGTATTATACCATTTTTAGCTAAAAAATGCAACCGTTTACACGCGTTGATACACCCGCTTATCCATAAACTTTCTATCAAAAATGTTCTATTTTACCATACAAAACGTTTTTTGTGAGAAAAAAAGTGAAAAAATAACATTTTTCGCCGCCGTTTGCTTGATTTTTTGTGAAATTTGTGATAAATTGATAATATAGAACACGTAAGGTGGTATTTTATGAAGAAAGAACGTATCGTAGAAATTGCCGAACTGATCGACAAGCGTGGTAAACTCTCTTTAAAACAATTAAGCGAGTTTTTCCCCGGTGTATCGCAAATGACCATCCGCAGAGATTTACTCTTGCTGGAGCAACAAAATAAAATTATCCGCGTGCGCGGCGGCGCCGTTTCGGTAAAAGACGTGCAACAAACCTCGGGTGAACCGTACGTAAAAAAGACGGCGACGCACACCGACGAAAAAATCGTCATCGCGCAAAAAGCGGCGGCACTCATCGAAGAAGGCAAATCGCTGTTTTTAGACGCAGGTTCTACGGCACTCTATCTCGCCAAGGAAATGCCCGACGTCGATTGCAACGTATTCACCAACGGACTTGCCGTAGCGACCGAGCTTTCCAAAAAGAAAAACGTAATGGTCAACCTGCTCGGCGGCCCGCTTATAAAAGATAACTTATCCACCGCGTCGTCCTTTTCGTCGATGTATTTCTCGGATATGAATTTCGAACTCGCGGTCATCGCCGCGGCGGCGTTCACTCCTGAAAGCGGGTTTGCTTGTGGCACGCAGCTGGAAGCGGATTTGTTTAAGATTATCTGCAAAAAAGCAAAGTTTACGTACATGATGCTGGATAGCTCGAAAATCGGCAAAATCAAGCCCTACACCTTCGCGCACCCCCAAGATATCAACGTACTCATTACTGATAACGATTTCCCTGAAGAGCTCAAAAAACAGTTTGAAGAAATGAATATTGTCGTTATGTGATAAGTATTACTCCCGAATGCAATCTTGCATTCGGGAGTTTTTTGCATTTTTTTAAATTTTACGGTGCGACGGGCGAAGAAACTTCGGGCGCAGGAATAATAATACTTGCCGAATCGCCCGACATAACGGTGGGCAACTTGCCGTCCCATTTCGCTAAATATTCTAAATATTTCAAATAATCGGTGATCAGCTGTACTTCCGCATCGCTCTTGCCCGTAAAGTCGATTTCATATTCGATTGCCGCCGTGCCGTCTTCATCGACGATTTCCGTTTCCGTGATTGTAAAGCCGAGCGCACGCGCTACTTCGATGGATTTTAACTGAATGGCTCTTGCTTCCGCTTTTGCCACTTCGATTTGCGCTTGTGCGTCCGCTTTCGCCGTTTCTAAACGCGCTTCAGCCGCCAAAATAGCCACTTCTTTTTCCTTTTCCGCGTTGATGATTGCCGTTTCGCGTTCGTATTCTGCCTTGAGTTTTTCTTGCTCGGCGATCATTTTATCTTCTACCGTCTTTTCAAACTTATCGGAAAAATCAATATTCGTCAAAACGACGGCTACGATATTGACGTAATATTCGTCCGTAACCGTTTGTTTGATCAAATCTTCCACTTGCGGAGAAATGGTCGAGCGCGTTTCGATAATATTCATCGCCGAATACGACGACAAATTCGACTTGGTTTTTTCCGTTGCAATACTTTCAATACGGTTGGCAAGCATAGCAATCGAACCGTATTTGTTGGCAATTTCGATGGCTTTGCTCGTATCGATTTGATATTGTACGGTCATCACAATATCCATCGTTTGCGCGTCTTTCGAGTACGCTTGCGTTTTGATTTCTAAATTTTGCACTTTGGCATCGTATATTTCATAGCTTTCCGTCAACCAAAAATCGAAATACGTACCTGCCGTGCGCACTCGTTCCGCTTTTCCCAAGTGTTTTACGACCGCAATTTCGCCTGCGTTGACCGTGTGAATACTAAACGGGAATAACAAAAACGAAATCGCACAAATACCGCCGAGTATGCTCGGCAATAAAATTTTTTTAGGTCTTCTCTTCTTTTTTAAGTACACGATTGCACCGCAAGCGCCTGCAACCCCTGCAAATAAAATCAATCCTATTAGCGTGCCTATCATAAATAGAACTCCTTGAAATAAATTAAACCGCAACCGTTTTTGGCTGCGGTTTCGTATATTGTATCACACTTTTTTATATTTGTCAATATCCGCGACACAATAATTTGTACGAATGAATAAGAACATAAGAATATTACTTTTATAGATAACGCGCTTTATCTAAAATATCCTTTAAGTGACCAATGCGCATCATATATTTTATCCTCTCTTATATATCCCATTAGTGACCAATGCGCATCATATATTTTATCGTCTCTTATATATCCCATTAGCGACCAATGCGCATCATATATTTTACTGTCTCTTATATGCGCCATAGTTGACCAATCAGATCCAAATATTGTTCCCATAAAAACTCCGCTTATTTTTTGCTTTCCTGATTGCATTCAACTGTGATCTTTATACACGATGGCGAACGAAGATAGCAACTAAATTTTAATCTTATATTTTTTTGTTGAAAATAATTTTTTAATAGACAACAAAACCGCTTTCCCGTTTTAGTAAGGAAAATAGGGAAATTTTCCCCTTTATAAAACCTAAATCCATACCAATGTGTGTTATATCTTTCTGAAGAGAATGTACATAGGTCATACTTTTTGGTAAAAGCGTTAAACCATCCTAAATCATCGCGTCCCCTTCCAGATGCTAACATATATGTCCAAGTCAGTTCCTCATTCACGATAATCGGTAAAGTTGCTGCGCTTAAATTAGTAAAGCTAATAAAACCTTTTATTTGGAATTTTTCTTTTTTGCTTTTTCCAGATTTTATTTTGTCAACGGCTTCTGCTGATTTCATCTCAATGTCGTTTTTAATCTTATCTACCGTTCTTTTAAATTCAATATCTAAAAGCTCGTCAATTTTTTGCATGTACTCTTTTTTCTGTTTTCTTGATACTCCCATAATTATAAAAATTCCTTTATATTTTTAACTGCTCTTCTTGTGCATATTTTTTACGAGGGCATTCTAAAAAATCACTGCAACAAAAAGTTCTTGCTCGACTTTGATAATAATTTTTACTACATGACACCGTTGAAGCATCTTCCCTAAAAGCAAATGCACAATACCAACAAATTCTAATCATACCACTCCAACTCCTATATTTCGAGTTAACTTATTAATATTTATACGGTGCAGGCGGGTTTCCATTGTAAGATTTACATAATTGATTATAATTAGGGCAATTTGTATAAGAATATGAACATTCCAAACAATACGCTCTTTCATTATAATCATTTTGACTGGTCTTATAAATTTTACAAATTTTTCTATCCTTATCATAATATGGACACATAACATTTCTCCTTTGTTTTTGAGTGGCTCTCACTTTTAAATATATTATAGCAAGTCTTTTACGACTTGTCAAGTATTTTTAGACTTGTTTTTTGTATAATAATTTTATGGAATTTAAAAATATATTAAAAGAATTACGAATAACAAATAATTTAAGCCAAATGCAACTTTCGCTCAAAACAGGAATAAGCCAATCAGCTATTGCAAAGTGGGAGTTAGGAAAAACGGAACCCACAGCAAGTGCTATTATTACGCTTGCAAAGTTTTTTAATGAAACAACAGATTATATTTTAGGCTTAGAAGATTAAAGCATTAGTACTACTAATTCACAGTTTGTATTATTCTCTTTTACCTACTACACCGCTTTTTATTTATGCATATATTTTAATACTCAAATAAAAAAAGACGAGATTTAAAATCTCGTCTTTTTTACTATCAATTATACTTGTCAATATCCGCTCATCATTTATTTAAACGAAATGAAAAACTTCGGGGCGGTGTTTTCATCTACGCCTGCAACCGTTGCCGTGCGAATATTCAGCTTGCCTTCCTTGTCTAAATCATTCACGATTTGATACGTCAAAAGCGCGGCAGGCAAACAAGTTGTGCTCTTAAATAACGGCGCAACGGCTTGCCGTTTGATTTCAGGGAATATTTTCTCGCCGTCGCATAAAAATTTACTCACGGCTACGTACGCCTGACTTTTGATTTTTGCCGTAATCGGCTCGATATACGCAAGCGGTTGTTTATACGGCGTTATTTGCAGCTGCGCCGCGCTCACTCTGCCCGACGAACAGGCAGGTAAAGGAATCGGCTCGCTCTCATCCCCCAAAAACGCAGACGGGGTGCTTGCCAAATACGCGCCGTGCGAGCAAAAGCCCACGAACATGGGCATATTGATACGCGAATACGTGATCGCATTCGGGTCGCCAAGCGATAATAAAAGCCCAACGATTTCACTCGGCATTTCGCAAAAGGCGTTTTCGAGCGCTTGCGTTTCATTTTCGCCGTTGTCAATATTGCGCGCGATGAGTTGGCACATAGCGTCACTCATATGCACCGCCGTGCCGTCGGATAAAATTTGGTATCTGGGGTTTTCAATTTTCACGCGCGAATGCATCGTGTAGCCGTTGTCTAACAGTTTTTGCGTAAGCGCAGTATATTCGTCGTTTCTATTCTGAAACGCGCCTGCAAAACCGTTGGCAACGTAAGCAATCGTCGGCTCACCGTTTTTATCGTTGACGAACGGATGCGCCCAAGCGTCACCACCACCCGATTGCATACGGCTGTGGATAATTCCGATCGTCCCGGGCAGGTTTGCCGCGTTCGTTTCCTTGATAAGCTTTTCAGTATCGCCCGTGAGCTTGGCATAATAAATTTTACCTTCGTGCAAGGTGGCAATTCCCGTGTAAAAACCGCCGTCAAAACCTTCTTGTTTTTGGATCATTTCCAACAAAATCGGCGCAGCACGTTTGCTGCCTACGTAACCCGCAATATTACACATATTTTCCTCCTTTTTCCTTAAATGAAGTACCCAAGTACGAGTTCAAACGCAATTTTCAACCCAACGGGAATGGACGAGATCAGCACTTTTTCTTCACGCGTATGCTCGCCGTGACCTAAATAACTCCCCACGCAAACGGCAGGTACGCCCAGCGACATAAGGATATTGCAATCGGTCGAACCCGACGTTTGTTTGCACTCTATCCCAGAGTGTTTTTGCGAAATTTGCACCGCCTGCTCGATCATTTCTTGCAGTTCGCTTTCGTTTATCTTTCCGCCGCACGGGCGTTCGCCCAGCGTTTTGATTGCAATATCCGCCCACTTTTCTTTTCGCGCCGTTTCCACGCATTGAAAAAAGAATGTTTGCATTTGTTCCAAATCTTGCCTTTGATCCGAGCGGTATTCGTAACAAAATTTCACGCTTTGCGCGATGGTATTCACCGACGTTCCGCCTTCGATTAAACCAAAATTAAACGTCGTGTTTCCCTTGCTCTTGGTCGAAATCTCACATTCGTTGAGCAGAGCAATCAGTTTTGCCGCCGCCACGATCGCGTTCCTGTTCCCAAAATCACGGAAAGAATGTCCGCCTTCCGTCGTCAAAGTCAGTTCGTATCGATGCGAGCCCACGCACTTGGTCACGAGTGCGTCATACTGTCCGTCGAACGTGTACGCACGAGAAATTCGCCCCGTATAATCGCGCATAATTTGCTTGATGCCTTTCAAATTGCCCAAACCTTCTTCGCAAGCATTTGCCACAAACAAAATCCCGCAAGGTGCTTGTAAATTATTTTGCGCTACGTATTTCGCCGCCATGAGCAGCACCGCAAGGCAAGTAGTATCGTCGCCAACACCTGGGGAATATAAATATTCGCCGTCGTTAGAAAACGGCATTTCTTCTAAATCGGGAAACACCGTGTCGGTGTGCGCCGAAAATAAAATAATGTCGTTTTTATTTTCGCAACCGACGGGATATACCACGTTTTTCGCCTCGTCGATATATACCCCTTTCGCGCCCTGCTTTTCCAGCCATTGTTTGATGAATTTCGCACGCTCATCTTCCAAATGGGAGGGGGCAGGTATGCGACAAAGCGTTTCTATGAGTGCAATCGTCTCATCCTTTACGCTGTCTAAATATTCTAAAATTTGCGGTGTTAAAATCTCTTGCATACGCATATTCCTTTTTGTTTGGTTGTTTTATTATATCACTTTTATTTGTATTTTGCAATAGAAAAAAGGTTTTGTTATAAAAATGCAGAAGGCTTTTTAGGCTTCTTATTTCATATTATAATAAATTGGTTGAATTATTAAAGTGAAGAATTTCTTATCAACTATCCCCACAACGCAAAATGAAGTTTTGCAATTCACGGCGCAAGCCAATTCACGACGGCACAGCCGTCAATTCACGTCCGAAAGGACAATTCA
>JAZSMB010000025.1:0-4064 GCA_045535685.1 Candidatus Scatosoma sp. | reverse complement strand
TTTGGTGAGGTGCGGAGCGACGGTAGCGGACGGAGTTTCGTTGATATATTTCACCGCTTTGGTAATCGCCCGTAAAAATCCTTCGGCATGGTCGGCATTCTTTTTAAGCCACGAATTTTTTGCGATATAGCAGGTGTACGGCACTTCGCCCGAAGCTTCGCCGACGGAAGCAACTACGTAGCCTTTTCCAGCCGCTTCATATTCGTAGGCAACGGGGTCGAACATCGTGCAATAATCCGCCGTACCCGCTTCAAACGCGCTCACCATCAAATTAAACGCCACGTCGTAGTTCAAAGTGACGTTGACGCCGTCTTGCAAACCGTGTTGATTGAGTACGTACTCGAAGGTCATCGCAGGCACGCCGCCTTTTCTGCCGGCTAAAATTTCTTTGCCCTGCAAATCTTCCCACGTAAAGTTAGGCTCGGGTTTTCTCGATACCAAAAACGAACCGTCGCGCTTGGTTAATTGCCCGATGACGGTAGGCACGTCGGACGAACCGCCGACGAGCACGTATAAAGCTGCTTCAGGGCCGCAAAAACCGATATCCGCGTCGCCCGATAAAACGGCAGCCATTACGCTGTCCGCGCCCCCGCCGTTGGTGAGTTCGATTTTAATTTTTTCCTCTTCAAAATAGCCCAGCGACTCGGCAAGATACATAGGCGCGTAGAAAACGGAGTGGGTTACTTCGTTTACTTTCAGCGTGGTATAACCGTCGTCCTTTTTACAAGCGGATAAGGGGAGCAGGGAAAAGCAAGCGGCTAACGCGCCGCAAACGATGGTATGGATTTTGTGCATAGGCGTATTTTCTCCTATTAAAAATTTTTTTAGAATAATATATTATATGTATCGCTATTTATAATTGACAATTGCCCAAAAAAGTACTATAATAAATAGACTGCACGAAAAAATAGACGAGTTGTCAAGGAATAAACGAATTATGGAAATGCAAAAGACGTACAATCCAAAAGACTTTGAAGACAGAATTTACGCCGACTGGGAGCAGTCGGGTTATTTCCGCGCGGAAGTAGATGAAAATAAAGTTCCGTTTACCATTATGATGCCGCCTCCCAACATTACGGGGCAACTGCATATGGGGCATGCGATGGACGCGACTATGCAAGACACGCTTATTCGTTTCAAGCGTATGCAAGGGTACTCGGCACTTTGGCTGCCCGGTTGCGACCACGCTTCGATTGCAACCGAAGTAAAAATCGTTGAAAAGATGAAAGCGGAAGGTCTGACGAAAGCGGATCTTGGCCGCGACGGTTTCTTGGTGCGTGCGTGGGACTGGAAAGAACAATACGGCAATCGTATTATGCTCCAACAACGCAAAATGGGTACTTCGTGCGACTGGTCGCGCCAAGCGTTCACGATGGACGAAAAATGCTCGCGCGCCGTTCGAGAAGTATTCGTAAATTTGTATAACAAAGGTTTGATTTATCAAGGGGATAGAATTATCAACTGGTGTCCCTGCTGTAAAACCGCACTTTCCGACGCGGAAGTTGAGTACGCGGAAGAGGGCGGACATTTCTGGCATTTGCGTTATCCCGCAACAGACGGCTCGGCGGAAGTAATCGTAGCGACCACTCGTCCCGAAACGATGCTGGGCGATACGGCGGTTGCCGTACATCCCGACGACGAACGTTATCAAGCACTCGTGGGTAAAACGCTCACCCTGCCGCTCGTAGGCAGAGAAATTCCCGTCGTGGCAGACGCATACGTTGACCCGACGTTTGGTACGGGTTGCGTAAAAATTACGCCTGCGCACGATCCCAACGACTTTGAAGTGGGCGCGCGCCACGGTTTACCGATTATCCGCGTTATGAACGACGACGGTACGATGAACGAAAAGGCGGGCGTGTACAACGGTTTGGATAGATACGAGGCAAGAAAACGCGTCGTTGCCGATTTGGAAAAGAGCGGTAACCTCGTTAAAATCGAAGCGCACACGCACAACGTAGGGCATTGTTATCGTTGCCATTCCACGGTAGAACCCATCGTTTCCAAACAATGGTTCGTTAAAATGGAACCGCTCGCAAAACCCGCCATTCAAGCGGTTATGAAGAATAAAGTAAAATTCGTGCCCGAACGTTTCTCCAAAACGTATTATAACTGGATGGAAAACGTGCGCGACTGGTGTATTTCCCGTCAGCTTTGGTGGGGGCATAGAATTCCCGTTTGGTATTGTGGGGATTGCGGCGAAGTGATTTGCACGAAAGAAGATCCTACCGTTTGCCCTAAGTGCGGTAGCGTGCATTTGAAACAAGACGAAGACGTGCTCGATACGTGGTTCTCGTCCGCGCTTTGGCCGTTCTCTACGCTCGGTTTCCCCGAAGAAACGCAAGATTATAAATATTTCTATCCCACCGACGTACTCGTGACCGGTTACGATATCATCTTCTTCTGGGTAGCGC
The DNA here is from genome assembly GCA_045535685.1 of Candidatus Scatosoma sp. Classification (GTDB taxonomy): domain Bacteria; phylum Bacillota; class Clostridia; order Christensenellales; family Borkfalkiaceae; genus Scatosoma. The sequence goes on along the minus strand of JAZSMB010000025.1, from coordinate 1,650 downwards.
GTATGATTTTCTCTGGGTTAGAACACACGGGCAAAGTGCCTTTCCACGACGTACTCATTCACGGTATTATCCGCGACGAACAGGGTAGAAAAATGAGTAAATCGCTCGGCAACGGTATCGACCCGCTCGAAGTGATCGAAAAATACGGTGCAGACTCGTTGCGCCTTTCCTTGCTTACGGGCGTTGCGCCCGGTAACGACACCCGCTATTCGGATACGAAAGTGGAAGCGTGCCGCAATTTCATCAACAAACTTTGGAACGCCTCCCGTTTCGTTTTGATGAACGTGGGAGAAAAGAGTATTCCCGATATCGAAAACGTAAAACTTACGCCTGCGGATAAGTGGATTATCAGCAAACTGCAAAACTGCATCCGCGAAGTGACGACCAACCTCAATAAATACGAACTTGGCGTTGCGAGCGACCTTGCTACCAGCTTCGTTTGGGACGATTTCTGCGACTGGTATATCGAACTTTCCAAACCCGCGCTCTACGGTGAGGACGAAGGCAGAAAAGCGGACGCGCTTGCAGTACTTATACACGTACTCAAAAACGCGCTTAAGCTTTTGCATCCGTTCATTCCGTTCGTAACGGAAGAAATTTACGCGAACTTGCCTACTACGCAAGGGAGTATTATGGTTTCGCAGTTCCCCAGATATAACTATAAAGCCGCTTACAAAAAAGAGGCGAAAGCGTTCGAAGGGATTATGGAAATCATCAAAGCCGTTCGCGCAATGAAAAAGGACGCCGATTGTCCCCCGTCTAAAAAAGTGGAACTTTTCGTTGTGAGTGAAAACAAACGCTTGATTTCGCTCAATAAAGATTGTATCATGAAACTGTCGGGCGCGAGTGATTTAACGCTCGTAGAAAGCGCGGCGCAAGTAAACGGTAAAACGGTATCCGCCGTTACGGAAATCGCGCAAATTTACGTACCGCTTGGCGAGCTTGTGGATATCGAAAAGGAAAAGGCGAGATTATCTGCAGAAATCGAACGTATCGACGGCGAAATTGCACGTGCGGAAAGCAAACTTGCAAACGAAAACTTTGTAGCGCGCGCACCGCAAAAACTCGTAGACGCAGAAAAAGAAAAGGTGGCAAAATACAAAGATATGAAAGCCAAGTGCGTTGCACAGCTTGAAAATTTATAAAAAATCGACGGCGAGTGGGTAAAACTCGCCGTTAATTTTACTTTTTTTTAAAAAACTTCGTTTAAACGTTTGACAAACGGTTGACAAAGTGCTAAAATGTTTGGTGTCGCTATAAAGGGTGGACTATGCCCTTTTGCGGAAAAACTCCAAAAAAACGATTATTTTTGGACAAGCGAGCGACTACTTAACTTTGCTTTCTTTGAGATTGCGATAAGGGCAATTTCGAGGGAAATATATTCCAAAATTCTTACAAGGAGGTCAAATTATGCCTACTATCAACCAGCTCATCAAAAAGGGTAGAGAACAAATCACTTACAAGTCGAAGAGTCCTATTCTCGACAACTGCCCTCAAAAGCGCGGCGTATGTTTGTCCGTAACCACGACTTCTCCCAAGAAGCCCAACTCTGCTATGCGTAAGATTGCACGTGTGCGCCTTACCAACAAGCAAGAAGGTACGGTTTACATTCCCGGTGAAGGTCACAACCTTCAAGAACACAGTTCCGTT
>JAZSMB010000123.1:0-6461 GCA_045535685.1 Candidatus Scatosoma sp. | reverse complement strand
GAGCGGAGCGTAAGCGTAGTCGAAGAATCTCATATAAAAATTTAGCCCATAACGAAACGCTGTGCGTTTCAATTCATGCCGACTGCCGTCGGCAATTCATGGCGCAAGCCAATTCACGAAAACCAACGGTTTTCAATTCATTTACGGAGTAGAACATGCTAATCGCCATCGTACACGCGGACAAAGAATGGGGGATCGGGAAAAACAACGATATGATGTTTTCCCTGCCCAAGGATATGAAATTTTTTAGGGAAACGACGATGGGAAACACCGTCGTGATGGGGGGCAATACCTTGCGTTCTTTCCCTAACCAAAAACCGCTTAAAAATAGGGTGAATATCGTGCTTACTAGGGGGCAGGTATGCGATGAATGCGTTATCGTGCGTTCTTACGAGGAGTTATTCGACACGTTAAAAGCGCGGAAAAACGAGCAAATTTTTATCATCGGCGGCGGCGAAATTTATAAGGCGCTTTTGCCCTATTGCGACGAGGCGCTCGTGACCAAAGTAGACGCAATCGGCGGTGCGACCGTGTTTTTTCCCAACTTGGACGAAGATAAAAACTTCGTATGCGTGGACGAGGGCGAGCCGATGGACGATAACGGCTATACCATCTATTTTACGCGGTATATAAACCAAAATCCGAAAAAAATCGATTAAACCGAGAAAAACTTTGCCCCATAGGGGCAATTTTCCTTGCTAAACGGCAAAAAAAGTATTACAATAGTACAGTTGAAAAATTTTGAGATACGATTTAGGAAAAAAAAAATATTAAAAAAAGATTTAAAAAACATTGCCATCATCGCGCACGTTGACCACGGTAAAACCACGCTCGTCAACGAAATGCTTGCGCAAGGCGGCGTATTTAGGGACAATCAACAGGTACAAGACCGCGTTATGGACTCTGGGGATCTCGAAAGAGAACGCGGAATTACCATTTTGGCGAAAAATACGTCGGCGCATTATAACGGCGTAAAAATCAACATCATCGACACCCCCGGTCACGCCGATTTCTCGGGCGAAGTGGAACGTGTTTTGAAGATGGTAAACGGCGCGATTATTCTCGTCGACTCGGCGGAAGGTCCTTTGCCGCAAACGCGTTTCGTTATGCAAAAAGCGCTTGCACTCGGCTTGAAAACCATCATCGTCATCAATAAAGTAGACCGCCCCGACGCGCGTATTGCCGAAGTAGTGGAAGAAATGCAGCTTTTGATGATGGACCTCGACGCAACGGACGAACAGTTAGAAAGCCCTATCGTGTATTGCTGCGGCCGTCAAGGCACTTCGTCGCTTGACCCCGATAAACAAGAACCCAACTTAAATCCGCTTTTCGATACTATTTTGGAAACCATTCCGCCCATGGAAACGGATACGGAGGGGGCAGGGCAACTGCTTGTTTCGTGCATCGATTATAACGAGTTCGTCGGCCGTATCGGTATCGGTAAAATCGAACGCGGTATCATCCGCTCCAACGAGCCCGTAACCATTTGCAACTACAACGAAAAAGGTAAAGTGCGCACGAATTGTAAAATTGCCAACTTGTATCAAATCGAAGGGTTGGAACGCGTACCCGTAGCCGAAGCGAAAGCAGGGGATATCGTGGTATTTTCGGGTATCGACGGCTTGAATATCGGGGATACCGTGTGCGCGCCCAGCTGCGTAGAACCCGTCGAATTTGTCAAAATCGAAGACCCGACGGTGGAGATGACGTTCTCGGTAAACGACAGTCCTTTTGCAGGGAAAGAGGGTAAGTTCGTTACCACTCGCCAACTGCGCGACAGATTGTATAAAGAACTACTCCGCGACGTGTCTTTGCGCGTATCCGACACCGAATTTGCGGACAGTTTCCGCGTTTGCGGGCGTGGGGAAATGCACCTTTCCATTCTCATCGAAACGATGCGCCGCGAGGGGTACGAATTCCAAGTTTCCACCCCCAAAGTATTGTATAAAGAAATCGACGGCGTGCGTCACGAGCCGATTGAACGGTTCGTTGCGGACGTGCCTGAGGATATGACCGGCCCCGTTTTTGCGGCGATGGGTAATCGCAAAGGTACGCTCGTTTCCATGACGGCAATCGGGAACAGAATGCGTTTAGAATTCACCGTGCCTTCGCGTGGGTTATTTGGGTATAAGAGTGAATTTTTGACGGACACGAAAGGGCAAGGGATTATGAATACCATATTCTACTCCTACGAGCCGTACAAAGGGGATATGCAGCGCAGAAACACGGGCTCTTTGGTGGCGTTTGAAACGGGCGAAGCGGTGGCTTACGGCTTGTTTAACGCGCAAGGACGCGGTAACTTGTTTATCACGCCCGGTACGCCCGTATATCAAGGTATGGTCGTAGGTTATACCAACCTTTCCGACGATATCAACGTCAACGTTTGTAAGACCAAGCACTTGACCAACACCCGTTCGTCCTCCAGCGACGACGCGCTTACCCTTATTCCCGTAAGCAAAATGAGTTTGGAAGAATGTTTGGAATTCATCGCAGACGACGAGCTTTTGGAAGTGACGCCCAAATCTTTGCGTATCAGAAAACGCATTTTGGACAGCGAACTGCGCGCCAAAGCAAGATTTAGAGAAAAGAATAAATAATCGATGAAAACGGCTCCTTACAGGGCCGTTTTTACGTGATTTGTCATAAAAATTACTACAAATAAAACTTTTTTCAAAAATTCTATTGACAAACGGTGTTGCTTGTGTTATATTGCAAGCGAACTTGGATTTTATACAAGTCGAATTACAAACGTATATAGGCGCGGAGCGATAAAAGCACGAACACGATCGTACCGCATAAACCTCCATAAATAAAAAAAGAAAAGGTGTGGAAGCGCGCATGCTTTCGCGTCTTTTCTTTTTATTCGCGCGAAAATGCGTGATATGCATCGAACAACAAGTGTGTTTTGGCGCAAATAAGGGCTTTGCGTATGCGTACGTATATGCGTATATATAAAATTAAGGAAGTAAAACGCGTTTAAAATAGCGAAAAAGCGGCTATAAATAAAGAGGAATATGCAGAAAAATAAAAAATATTCCTTTTTTACGAAAAAATTAAAAAAACTTTTAAAAATGCCCTTCAAACGCTTGACAGGGTATTGACTTTTTTGCTATTATAGTTAGGCTGTGTGAGAATGCGGTGTATAGGGTTGATGCGGGAAGTTACTGTAAATCCAGGGCTGAAGCCGTCTTGGCAGATAATTTCCGTTGACAAAAGTGGGGGCTTGACTCCTGCGACTAACCGAGGCTTTGCGTAAGAACGCTCGGGAAAAACGTGAGTGTTTTTATTTTGCAGAACACCTCGATACACACGGATGAGTTGACACGGTAAAATAAAACGTTAGTATAAACAGTAAAAGGAGTGACACAAAAATGGCAGTTCAAAAGATCAGAATCAAGTTGGCGGCATACGACCACGAACTCGTTGACGAAGCGGCAAGCCGCATCGTAGAAACGATGAAAAAGAGCGGGGCAAAGATCTCGGGTCCTATTCCTCTTCCTACCGAAAGAGAAATCGTAACGATTCTTCGTTCCCCCCACAAATACAAAGATTCGCGCGAACAATTCGAAATGAGAACGTATAAGAGAATCATCGATATCTATTCGCCGAACGCAAAGCTTCTCGATTCCATTCACCTCCCTGCAGGCGTGGACATCAAGATTAAGCTCTAATCATTATCAAGCCGAGAAATACTTTTAAAGGTATTCGAGAAATAAAAAAAACAAAAGGAGTGAACTTTATCAATGAATAAAGCAATCATCGGACGCAAAGTTGGGATGACCCAAATCTTTGCAGCAGACGGTAAAATGATCCCCGTCACAGTAGTGGAGGCAGGTCCCTGCCCCGTAGTACAGGTAAAAACGGTTGAAAACGACGGCTACGCTGCGTTGAAACTCGGTTTTATCGAAACGAGCGAAAAAGCGCTTACCAAACCCGAACTTGGTCAATTCAAGAAAGCCGGCGTTAAACCCCACAAGGTTTTGAAAGAAATCAGAGTGGACAACGCAGAAACGTACGCAGTTGGCGCTCAGCTCAAAGCGGACGTGTTCGCGGCAGGCGACAAAGTTGACGTATCGGGCGTAACCAAAGGTCACGGTTTTACGGGTGTAATCAAGAGATGGAATCAACAACGCTTGAAGATGACGCACGGTACCGGTCCCGTACACAGAGAACCCGGTTCTATGGGTTCGATCAGCTCCCCTTCGAGAGTTTTCAAGAACAAACACCTCGCTGGTCAATACGGTGTGGAAAACGTAACCATTCAAAACCTCGAAATCGTAAGAGTGGACGCTGAAAGAAACGCAATCCTTATCAAAGGCGCGATCCCCGGCCCTAAAGGCAGCATCGTGACCATTGCGGATAGCGTGAAGAGCAAATAAGGAGAGTGACGAAAATGGCGGCTATTAAAGTATTGAATATGAGCGGCGCAGAAGTTGGCGAAATCGAACTTAACGATAACGTATTCGGCGTCGAATATAAAGAATCTTTGATTCATCAAGCAGTTGTAACTCGTCTTGCAAACGAAAGACAAGGTACGAAATCCACCCTCACGAGAACGGAAGTTCGCGGCGGCGGTATCAAACCTTGGAGACAAAAAGGTACGGGTCGTGCTCGTCAAGGTTCGATTCGCGCTCCTCAATGGATTAAGGGCGGCGTAGTATTCGCACCCAAATCGCGCGACTTCTCCAAGAAGATGAACGACAAAGCAAAGAGAGCGGCGCTCTTGTCTGCACTTTCCAAGAAAGTGGCTGACGGCGAATTCATCGTCGTTGACGAATTGAAAGTGTCCGCACCCAAGACCAAAGAAATGGCAGCGTTCCAAAAAGCGCTTGGTTTGAACAAAACGGCACTCGTTGTTATGGATAACGACGATATCAACGTAATCCGCGCAGCGGCAAACCTTCCCAAGCTTGCAACGCTTCCCCTTGCACAGCTTAGCACGTACGAAGTTGTTGTCAACAACAAAATCGTTATGACGAAAGCGGCGGTTGAGAAATTCCAGGAGGTAAACGCGTAATGTTTGCAGAGGATATCATTTTAAAACCCGTCCTTACCGAAAAGGGTTATGACGGAATCGCGTCGAAAAAATATACGTTCTACGTAAAGAAAGACGCAAATAAGACGCAAATCAAGTTGGCAGTCGAAAAACTCTTCGGCGTACAAGTTGCGAAAGTGAACACGGTTACCTGCAAAGGTAAACTCAAGAGAATGGGTAGAAACGAAGGTTATACTCCCGACCGTAAAAAAGCAATCGTGACTTTGAAAGAAGATAGCAAAGCTATCGAATTCTTCGAGTCGTTGACTTAATCAGGAGGATAGAGAAAAATGGCTATTAAATCGTATAAACCCACCTCGGCTGGTCGTCGTTTCGTGACCGTTTTGACGAACGATGATTTGACCAAAGGTGCTAAGCCCGAAAAATCCTTGATGCACGACCAACGCAAGAGCGGCGGCCGCAACAACATGGGTAGAATCACCACCAGACACATCGGTGGCGGCAACAGAAGAAAATATCGTATCATCGACTTCAAGAGACAAAAGGACGATATTCCCGCAACGGTACAAAGCATTCAATACGACCCCAACCGTAGCGCACACATCGCGCTCCTTGTCTACGCAGACGGCGTTAAGAGCTATATCCTTGCTCCCGTAGGTCTCAACGTTGGGGACAAGGTTATGAGCGGTGCAAAAGCCGACATCAAAGTTGGTAATGCATTGCCCCTTGAAAACATTCCCGTTGGTACGATGGTACACAACATCGAACTTACCCCCGGTAAGGGCGGTCAAATTGCAAGAAGTGCCGGTATCTCCGCGCAAATCATGGCAGTAGAAGGCAAGTATGCAACCCTTCGTATGCCCAGCGGCGAAATGAGATACGTACTCTTGAAATGCCGCGCGACCATCGGTCAAGTAGGCAACGTAGACCACGAACTCGTTTCCTTGGGTAAAGCAGGTAAAGCAAGATACTTGGGCCAAAGACCTGAAGTACGCGGTTCGGTTATGAACCCTGTAGATCACCCTCACGGTGGTGGTGAAGGTAAATCGCCTATCGGTCACGCTGGTCCTTTGACCCCTTGGGGCAAACCCGCTCTCGGCTACAAGACGAGAAAGAAGAAGAATGCAACCAACAAGTTCATTCTTAAGAGAATAAACTAATCGGAGGATTGAAAAATGTCAAGAAGCGTTAAGAAAGGACCTTACGTTGAAGCCAAGCTTTTGAGCAGAATTCAGGCGATGAACGAATCGAACGAAAAGAAAGTTATCAAAACTTGGTCGAGAGCGTCTACCATTTTCCCCGATTTCGTTGGACACACGATTGCGGTATACGACGGTCGTAAACACGTGCCCGTATACGTAACGGAAGATATGATCGGCTGCAAGCTCGGTGAGTTTGCTCCCACCAGAACCTTCCACGGACACACGGCGAAAACGACCAAATAAGGAGAGTAGATAAATGGCAA
>JAZSMB010000082.1:0-3991 GCA_045535685.1 Candidatus Scatosoma sp. | reverse complement strand
GCGTGCTCAAATGTAAAATAATATCGGGGCATTTATTTTTGATTGCTTTACCCAGCAAAATATCTTGTAATATAATCGCGTCCGCGCCGACGTTCCAAACGTTTAAGGCGGTGGAAACAAATGCACCCACTTCCTCGTTTTTGACCATCGTATTCATTGCTACGTACACTTTCACCCCGCAAAAATGTGCGTCGCGAATGATGGACGAGAGTTGCTCCAAATCGAAATTTTCCGCGCTTTGGCGTGCCGAAAACGCGCTATATCCAAGATATATCGCATTTGCACCGCTATCAATTGCGGCTTTTGCACACGCTTGATTTCCCGCAGGAGCTAAAATTTCTAACATTTTATCTACCGATACTCCTTGTAACAAGTTCTTCTGACGCGTCGTAACCCATGCTCTTCAAACGGAAATTACGCGCCGCTACTTCAATGATAATCGCCAAGTTTCTACCAGGACTTACGGGAATGGTCAATTTGGGTACGTTGATACCAAAATACGTTGCGTAAGCGGTTTCATCGCCAATGCGGTCGTATTCTTTATCCTTTTGCCAATTTTCCAGCTCAATGATGAGTTGAATATTCTTTTCGTCCAAAACCGAACCAGAGCCGTACATACTCTTAACGTTGATGATACCGATACCGCGAAGTTCCATAAAATAACGGATAATTTCCGGCGCGCTGCCGTAAAGCTGGTTTGCGATTTCTTTGATAATTACGTTATCGTCGGCAATCAATCTATGCCCGCGTTTGATCAGCTCCATAGCCGTTTCGCTTTTACCAACACCGCTCTTTCCCGTAAGTAAAATGCCTACGCCGAACACTTCCATAAGTACACCGTGTTCTGAAACGGACGGCGCGAGCAAACGGTTTAAGTAAATATATAAATCGCTCATCAAGTCGGTAGTCATTTTCGGGCTGCGAAAAATGGGACAGGAATACATTTTCGCCGCTTCGATAAGTTCAGGTAAAGCAGGCAAATCACGGCTTAAAATGATACAAGGAAGTTCGCCGTGTTCAAGCAAAGAGCAAACTTTTTTCTTGCGCTCTTCTGCGGAGAAGGTACGCAAGTATTCGTATTCGGATAAACCGAGTACGATAATACGATGTGCGTCAAAATAGTTAAAGAAACCGCCTGCAAGTTGCAACCCCGGGCGTTCTACGCTCATACTGGAAAGAGTAATTACTCCGCGTCCGGTATAAACGATTTCCAGGTGTAAATCGTATGCAAATTTATCCAGCATTACGCTTTGCGTCACGTGCGAATTCATATCTTATTCCTCCGTATATCCATACTTGTTTATCGCGAATGCGACAGCGTCCTCTTCGTTGCTGTAAGGTAAAGTAATAACCTGTTGCTTTAATTCGTGTGCGGCATTTTGAACCGCAAGCCCCACGCCTGCACGCGTGAGCATAGGTAAATCGTTCCATTGATCGCCGATTGCGACCGTTTGATTAAGCGGGACTTGATAATGCTTCGCGAGCGTTTCGAGCGCCGTTCCTTTCGAATAATTCGCATGCACCACTTCCACTAAAAACGCCGCGCTTTTGGTCACGGTACAATTTGGTAAGCGCATATCCGTTAAAGTGTTATAAACAAACGCGTTCTTTTCCGGCTCTACCATCATTAAAATTTTGCAAACGCTTAAGTTGCGTTCGCGAATGAACTTAGACAACGGTTTATCTAACACGCGTATTGCTTTTACTCGCACACGTTTTTCGTATAACCGAAGCGGCTCGTCGTCCATGTTTACATAAAAATTTTCCATATCGTAAATATGAATATGCAAGCCCATTTCTTCCATTTTCTCACAAACGGCAACGGCGTCGTCTTGCGAAAGTGCGCCTGCTACCAACGTTTTACCGCTTTCAATATCGATAACGATTGCGCCTTGACAACAGGAAACAAATCCCTTTAACCCAAGTTCTTTTGCACGCGGTAAAATGCCCGACGGCATTCTGCCCGTCGAGATAGCAAACGCACCGCCGTCTTGGGTATAGCGCATAATGGCGTCTTTATTCTTTTGTGAAATTTCCCCGTTCGATTTTACCAACGTTCCGTCAAAATCGGAGATAATCAAGGGATATTTTATCTTTCGCATTAAAGTTCTTCCTTAAAATAATCGTATATTTTTCTTGCTAAATCCGCGCCAATTCCATCCGTTTTCGATAAATCTTCTACGCTGGCACGCATAATTTTATCAATCGTACCAAATCGGTCCATAAGCGCTTTTTGCTTCTTCTTGCCGATACCCTCAATTTCTTGTAAAATGGACGCCAAATTTCGCTTGGAATGCAAACTTTTAAAATACGTAATCGCAAACCGATGCGCCTCGTCGCGCATACGTTGCAACATACGCAACGCATAATCTTTTTTATCCATTTTAATGGCGTCGGGCGAATATAAAGTAAAAATTTCTTCCTCACGTTCGGCAAGTGCAATCAATTCGATGTCATCAACCATTAACTCGTCGAAAATTGCTTTTACCGCCGATAATTGTCCTTTACCGCCGTCGATGACGATCAGTTCGGGCTTGGGGAACCGTCCCTCTTCCTCCGTGCCAAGTTTGAGTAGCCGTCTTTTCATCATTTCTTGGTGCGAGGCATAATCGTTTGCACCCTCTACCGTGCGAATTTTAAACCGACGATAGCTCGTCCTGTCCGCCTCGCCGTCAATGAATACGACCATGGAGCCTACTTTATCCACACCGCTTATGTTGGAAATATCGTAGCACTCCATACGCTTGGGATATTTTTGTAAACCTAAAATACCTTGTAAGCGTTTGCAGGCGTTTTTCGTCATGTCGTTTTTGTGTTCGATTTTACTAATGGATTTGGATAAATGTTCCGCTGCGTTGCTTTCCGCCATTTCCAAAAGACGTTTTTTCACGCCTTGCTTTGCGCGGACAATCTCCACCTTTTTATTGTACTTTTCTAAAAAATACCTTTCTAAAAGTTCCTTTTCGCAATAATCTTGTACAATAATTTCTTGCGGGAGTTCGTGGTGCGTGTAAAATTGAATAATAAACGCCGTCAATGCGTCCGTTTCCGAAAACGAGCCGTCCTCTAATGCAAAGTTCGTGCTACCTTGCATAATCCCTTTGCGCGTGACCAAAACGTTGACGGCAGAATACAAATAGTTGGTTTTTAAAGCAATAACGTCGGCGTTAATTGCGCGATTGAGCGCGGTAATCCGTTTGAGTTTTAACTTAGACAACATTTGCAACTTCTCACGCAAATCCATCGCAAGTTCAAACTCTTCATTCTCGGCAAAATAATTCATTTTCTCGCGTAAAATGCTTTCCGCCTCTTCGTAATCTCCGTCTAAAAACGCAATCGCCTTTTTTACGCGCTCTGCGTAATCGTTTTCATCGCATAAGTGCGCACACGGCGCGCCGCAACGGTGCAAGTGATGCATTAAACAAGGTTTTTTGGGTTTACTGGTGATAGCGGTCGTACAAGTACGAACGTTATAAACGCTTGCAAGCACGTCTAAAATTTCACCGCAACGCACTCCGCCCATAAACGGACCGAAATATTTACCGTCCTTTTGTATTCTACGCGTGATCGAAACGCGTGGAAATTGTTCTTTCGTGTGGACTTTGATATACGGATACGTTTTATCGTCTTTGAGTAGAACGTTATATTTAGGCTTGTACTTTTTAATTAAATTATTTTCAAGCGCAAGCGCGTCGATCTCCGTTTGCGTAATGATATAATAAAAATCGGCGATGTTTTCCACCATCGCGGTCACTTTTTCGGGCTTTGCGGACGCATGAAAATATTGACGCACCCTGTTTTTTAAAACGCGCGCCTTTCCCACGTAGATAACGATACCGTCCTTGTCCAACATGACGTACACACCGGGACTGTCGGGTAATAATTTTAATTTTTCCGTCAAATTGCCCATAACCTTACGCAATTCCTTTTCCGAATAGCAAATCCTTCATTCAAAAGTACTATGTACTTTTATTATATACTAAATTGCGCA
>JAZSMB010000114.1:0-18383 GCA_045535685.1 Candidatus Scatosoma sp. | reverse complement strand
TTTGGTTGTTTTGGTTGTTTTGACCGTGACCGCCGTGACGACGATGCTTTTTACGGCGTTTTCTACCGCCTTCGCCATTCGTATTGGGTTGTACGTTGTTTTTGATTTCGTCCATATTTTTACCTATCAATGGTTGATTTATTTGAGTTTAAAAAACAGCTTTTTCGCGTTTTCCGCGATTTGCGTTTGCATGATTTTTTCGTCCGTTTCTTTGAGCTGAGCGAGTTTGTTTACTACGTAAACCACACGCGCAGGTTCGTTGGGAAAACTCCCTCTAAATGGCTCGGGCGAGAGATACGGGCAGTCGGTTTCGGATAAAAGGTGGGTAGCAGGTATTTGACGAACGCTTTCTTGTACCTTTTTCGCGTTCTTGAACGTACTCGTTCCGCCAAAGGAAAAATGCAAGCCAAGCTCTAAAAACCGCTGCGCCATTTCGGGCGAGTACGAATAGCAATGCATCAACCCGCCGCGTTTTAACAGCGCCCTGTTTTGCTGTAAAAGGGTAAGCGTTTCTTCCGCGCTGTCGCGGCTGTGCAACACCACGGGCAAGCCAAGTTTATCAGCCAGAATTAATTGCTGAATAAACAAGTCGCGTTGCATTTGCTTAGGGGGATTGTTATCGTAGTGATAATCTAAACCGATTTCCCCTACCGCCACGCATTTTTCGTGCTGACAAAGTTGTTCTACTTTTTCCAAATCGCCGTCTTGGTATTTGAAAAGTTCGCTTGGATGAAAGCCCGCGCAAAAATATACCTGCTCAAACTGCTCGGCAAGCGTTTGCGCGATTTTGGACGATTGTAAATCGAACCCGGAACAAATAACGCGCTCCACGCCCGCGTCACGCGCGCGCGAAAGCACTCCTTCGATGCCGCCGTTTTTGAGATATTCTTCGCCCGTCAAATGGCAATGTACGTCGATATACATTAGCCGAGCGTTGCGCCGCTGTCGACGTCTTTATCGGGAGTGATGAGCGAGAAGTTACCGTTTTCGTCTTCCGCGCCCAAAATCATGCCTTCCGACGTAATGCCGCATACTTTTCTCGGCGCGAGGTTGGTGACGAACACTACCTTTTTGCCTACCAGTTCTTCGGGTTTATAATGTTTTGCAATCCCCGACACGATCGAGCGCGTTTCGTTGCCGAATTTAACCGTTTCATGCAGGAGTTTGGACGATTTTTCTACCTTTTCGCAAGCAATAATTTCGCCTACGCGGAGTTGTACTTTTGCAAAGTCGTCAATCGTAATTTCAGGCATTTTTTCTTCCTTTTGCTTGGTATTTTCGCAAACGGTGGGGGCAGGTACGACTTCAGCCGCTTTTGCCTCTGCCATTTGCGCTGCGCGGATCTTTTCGATTTCCGGTTCTAACGCCTTGAAATCTAAGCGCGCGAACAAGGGCGAAATAGTCGAAACCGTAGTGGTTGCATGCAAGCCGAACGTCGCGCATTCTTCCAGCGATCTGCTTGCGCCATTAAACGCCTCGAAAATTTTCTCGCTCGTTTGAGGCATAAAGCTATCGAGAAGGGACGCGCCGATTTGGATTGCCTCCGCAAGGTTATAAAGCACGTCGTTTAAACGGCCTTTTTGGTTTTCGTCTTTCGCAAGCGCCCAAGGCATCGTTTCGTCGATGTATTTATTTGCACGACGGAAAAGCGTGAAAATTTCGCTAATCGCGTCCGCAATACGCAGTTCGTCCGCTTTCGTTACTACTTTATCCACCGCCGAAGTGATCGTTGCTTTAAATTCTTTATCCGGGTCTTGTTCGTTTTCTATAAGGGATTTTTGCACCGTGCCGCCGAAATATTTATTGATCATCGCGATCGTACGGCTGACGAGGTTGCCCAACACGTTGGCAAGGTCGGTGTTGAAACGCTCTGCCACCAGTTCCCAAGTGATTTGTCCGTCGTTATCGAACGGCATTTCGTGGAGTACGAAATAGCGCACCGCCTCTACCCCGAACAAGCGAGCCAAGTCGTCGGCGTAGATAACGTTACCTTTGGATTTGCTCATTTTACCGTCCCCTTGCAACAGCCAAGGATGACCGAAAACTTGTTTGGGAAGCGGTTCGCCCAACGCCATCAAGAAAATGGGCCAGTAGATCGTGTGGAAACGCAAAATGTCTTTGCCGATCAAATGCAAATCTGCCGGCCAGTATTTTTTATACGTTTCGCTGTGGTTGCCGTCCGCGTCGTAGCCGATGCCCGTGATATAGTTGGTCAATGCGTCCAACCACACGTAAACGACGTGTTTGGGATCAAAATCGACGGGTACGCCCCACGTGAACGTCACGCGCGACACGCACAAGTCTTGCAGGCCTTTCAAAAGAAAGTTATTCATCATTTCGTTTTTACGCGAAACGGGGCGGATAAAGTCGGGATGGGTGTTGATATGCTCGATTAAACGGTCGGCGTATTTGCCCATTTTGAAAAAGTACGCCTCTTCTTTAGCGGGTTTTACTTCTCTGCCGCAATCGGGACATTTTCCATCGACGAGCTGACTTTCCGTCCAAAACGATTCGCAAGGAGTACAATACATACCCTCGTAATAGCTTTTATAGATATCGCCTTGGTCGTAGAATTTTTTAAAGATTTTCGCAACCTGTTTCATGTGGTCGGCGTCCGTCGTACGCATAAATTTGTCGTAAGAGGTATTCATCAAATCCCAAATATCTTTGATTTCGCCCGCCACTTTATCCACGTATTGTTGAGGGGTGACGCCTGCCGCGTCCGCTTTTTCTTGAATTTTTTGGCCGTGCTCGTCCGTACCCGTTTGGTAAAATACGTCGTAGCCTTGCTTGCGCTTAAACCGCGCGATTGCGTCTGCAAGTACCGCCTCGTACGTGTTGCCGATATGCGGCTTACCCGACGTGTACGCGATTGCCGTCGTGATATAATAAGGTTGCTTTGCCATAATCGTTCGCTCCTATTTTTCGTCTATTTGTTCTCTATCGTTTTTATTGCGCTTTCGTTCGTTCCATACACGATATGGGCGCATAGTTTTTTCCATTATACTACTTTTCTTTAGAAAAGTAAATCATTTTCGCGCGTGCAAGCGCATATAGTAGGCGTATGAACGTGATTTTTTCTCTTGTTTTTATCTTGACGGCAATCATCGCCTTAACGAGCGTGCCCGATTTGTTTTTATCCACCGTGCTCGACGGTGCGTCCAAAAGCGCCGCCCTTTGCTTTTCGCTGATCGCCACCTACGCCGTGTGGCTGGGACTTATGAACGTGTGGAAAGATTCGGGTTTGACAAACGTAATTTCCAAAGCGTTAAAACCGCTATCGCGTAAAGTTTTTAAAACGGACGATAGAGAAACGCTCGATTGTTTGAGTATGAATTTGTCCGTCAACCTGCTCGGCATTTCGGGAGCGGCGACTCCGTACGGAATCCGCGCGGCGCAACTTCTCGACAAATCCGACACGTCAGAATATTCTTCCGCGATGTTTTTCGTTGTCAACGCAACGTCCATACAGCTTATCCCCACGTCCATCATCGGGGTGCGCGTCGCGCTTGGGAGCATTGCCCCTGCCTCCATCGTTTTGCCTACCGTTTTATGCAGCTGTTTTTCCACGCTGCTCGCGATGGCGTTGGTGCGCGTATGTATCCCGCCTAAACCCATTATTTCGCCCCCGTCAAAGGCGGAAAACGGCAAAGCTTTTAGCAAAAGAGTAGGGGCAGGTATGCAATGAACGTGTTTTTTGCCATGATTATCCCCGCTTTGTTTTTGGGATCGTTTGCGTTCGCTTTATACAAAAAAGTGCGGCTTTACGATAGTTTTACAGAAGGAGTAAAACAAGCTATTCCGTTGGTTTGTTCCATCTTTCCGTATATCGCAACCGTGACGATTTTATGCAAACTGTTACAAGTGAGCGGTATGCAAGATCGCTTGATCGCTTGGCTTTCGCCTATTTTTTCGTTTTTTGGCGTACCTGCGGAAATTGCGCCGCTCGTGTTCATCAAGCCGTTGTCGGGTAGTGGGTCTATCGCCGTTTTGACGGAAATTTTACAAACGTACGGGGTGGATAGTTATATCGGTCGGTGCGCGTGCGTAGCTTACGGCGCGTCGGACACCGTTTTTTACATCAGCGCGGTATATTTTGCGGGTATTAAACGCAAAAAAATCGGGGTTGCGATTGCCGTTGCGCTGTTTTCCTTTCTTTGCGCCGTAGTGCTTTGCTGCTTTTTATGTCGCATTACGTAACCGTCGATTGCTATGTAAAAGTGTTCCGTTTTCACACTTTTTGTGGCTGTACGTTCATTTTTTATTTTTTTGAAAAAATATATTATATTTCTTTACTTTTTTTGTTAAGGGTGCTAAAATAGAATTATAAATGTGTTGCAAGCAGCAACCGTCTAAATACGCTCATCATTTTCCCCCTTATCATATAGGTAACCGCCTCGAAACGCAAGTTTCGGGGCGGTTATCTTTTTCTCCGTGTAAAGAAAAGCAAGGCAAATATTTGCCTTGCTTTATCGTTTGATTATTTTTCCAAAGTGACCGAGCCGATCAGCATATTCAACGTCATCGTGCCGCCTTCTATCGTTGCTTCGTAGGTAATGATGCCTATCGTGATGAGTACGGTGTTTTCTTTATTTTCCGATTCTTTCCACGTGCCGTCGCCCGACCAGCTCAACGTGCCGAGTTTGATATAAACGGTTGCTTCGTTGTCTTTTTTAAGTTCTATGTACGAAGGGGTATCCGTTTCTTCGACAGGTTTCGTAAAACCCGCAATCGTGTAAGCGGTTGCCTCGTATTTACCCGTTTTGCCGCAGGATGCGAAACAGAAAAGCACCATCAGCATCGCCAAAGCCGTTACCAAAATCGTTCTAAATTTTTTCATTGTTTTAAAAGTCCTTTAAGAGATTTTTCGTATCACAATCATAACACGAAACCCCTTATTTGTCAAGGGGTTCAGCGAAAAAAAATGATCGAAAAAATCGCAAATTTTGGATAAAGAAACGCGCCTTTTTGATGGCGATTTGGACAAAAAAATAACTCTCGCATGTTTCAGCGAGAGATTTTTTTCGTATTCAGTTTTAGGGAGCGTTTTTGCTCTCTTCTCCGCGTTTTGTGAACTCAATTTCATTGCGGTTATACCGCGCGTTTATCTTTGCGGATACTTTATCTCATACGCTCCGAGATAAATTCGTTCATTGGACTATTCTCCTTTCTTTTCTTCTTTGTTAAAGTGCCTACCGTTTGGATATTTTACCATGTCAGTATCCTCCTTTAACCGTTCTTCTTTGCGGATTTTCCTCCGCCAGGCTTTTTCAGATCGTTGGAGTATCACTCTCAGAAGTATAAATGGTCATTTTCTTATACCTCGCTCCAAAATTTCTCCGTCTGTTCCGCCGACGGACGGCGCTTTCGGGTCAGTTCTTGAAATTTCGTCAAATTCCTTTGTTGCCCTGTGTGATTGACTTTTGCGCCAGCTTTTTCTTTCCTGCCGAGCGCCTACCGAAACTTCGACAAATTTCCATTTGCCTCGTTCTTTACGCTTTTGTCAATCTGCTCTTTTAGGCCGCAGCCTCCACTTCGTAAGGAATCATCGCTTTTCGTACCCTCCTTATTTCGTGTTTTTCTTTCGTCGTATCCCTACGACCCTTTTGCCAACACTCCTTGTCAGCTATTTTTAGCCTTGCATCGGTGTTTTCTCCTTTTTTGTGAAAAAGAAACATTTTTTGTTGGTTTCTTTCTCTTTTGTACCTTTATTATAGCACATAATTTTCATTTGTCAATAGGTTTTTGAAAATTTTTTTGGAAAAAATCTAAAAAATAGTAAATAAAAACCGACCAAGCCATCAAAAACTTAGTCGGAATCCCTTATATTTTCTAACGATTTTGCGTTTTGCGCCCGCCTTGAAAATTTTTCTTGAAAAAGTTATTTTTTGCTTTTTTTAGAGGCGGTTTTTTACTCAATTTTGCATTTCTTTGCAAAAATGAGTAAGCAAATCTTTATTTCTAATGACCGTGCCGCCGCCGAGTACGGTTGCGTATTGCGGTTCTTCGCAAACGTGGTAGCGCATCTCTAATTTGCTTGCGATGTATTGCGGAAGATAGGGAATTTTCATCACGCCGCCCGATAAGAACACGCCGTTTCTATTGACGGGAGCCGCCACTTCTGCAGGCAGCATTTTTAAAACCGAGCCGGCGTATTCGAGTATTTTATCTATATATACGCGTATGCATTCGGTCACGTCGGAGGCTTGCACGCTTGCCGCCGCAGGACGGTGCGTTTCCACCGAACTTCCCTCTGCGACCATCGCCCCGCGTGCCACGGGAGAGAGGGAGCCGATTTCGTTTTTAATGCGCTCTGCCGTGAGTGCGCCGATACGGAGCATATTGCTTTGCGCTACTTGACGCACGACGTTGGCGTCCATATTATTCCCGCCCACGTTCATAGAAAGACCGGCGATGATTCCGTCCGCGGAAACGACCGCTACGTTGGTCACGCCGCCCCCGATATCCAGACAAAATACGGGATCGGAATCGGTCAAAATCGCGCCTGCGCCCACCGCCGCCAAGTACGGCTGTTCGACGAAAAATACCTTTTTCAGTCCGCACTCTTCCGCTAAAGAAGCATAATCGGCGAGTGCGCGTTGGCTTGCGCCGCAGGGTACGGAGAGTAAAACTTGCGCGCGTTTGAGCGAGGTGAATTTGACGCCGATGCGGGATAAAAATTCTTTAAGCATCGCCGCTGCCAAGCGCATATCCACCACTTCGCCTTCGTAGATGGGATAGACGATGCTGGTGTATTCTGCCGTTTTGCCGATTAAGTTTTTCGCGTCTTTGCCGATGGCTTTTACTTCGCGCTCTTCCCCTGCAACCGCCACGCACGACGGCTCGGCTAAAACGATACCGCTGCTGGTATCCGCGCGGTAGATTTTGGTCATAGACGAACCCAAATCAATGGCAAGTTTCCACATAATTTTCTCCCTTTTTCATCTCATACCTGCCCTGCCCGTTTTTAATTGCGTTGGGGGCATGTACGCGTTCAATCTTGTTGTTTTATCGTATCGATCATCGCTTTGCAAAGCTCTATCGGCAAGCCGACTACGTTGGAAAAACTACCCTTTATCTTTTTTACCAAACCGCCGTCTTGGATACCGTACGCGCCTGCTTTATCCATCGGCGAGCCGCTTGCAACGTAGTTTTCGATCTGCGTTTTGGACAACCGATGAAATATCACTTTGGTTTTCCCCACCGCTAAAAGCGAAGTGGTTTGACCGTCCTGCTTTTTCATCATACAAACACCCGTGAGTACTTGGTGCGTTTTTCCCGATAAAGCGGCAAGCATACGCTTTGCGTCCTGCTCGTCTTTGGGCTTACCTAAAATTTGCTTTTTCAAAACCACGATGGTATCCGCGCCCAACACCCACTTGCCCTGCGAAGACGGCAACGACGCCACTTCTTCTGCTTTTTGTGTGGCGAGTGCAAGCACTTTTTCGTCCACCGTCGCGTTTTGCGGTAAAATTTCTTCCCCTTTTGCGGGGATAATTTCAAATTGTTCGATTATCTCTTTGAGCAGCTGTTTTCTGCGCGGAGATTGACTTGCTAAAATCCATTCCATACTGCGTAATTCTCACGACTAAGCGAAACCGCCCGTCCGCAAAAAGGGAAGAGCGGCTTGTAGCATTCTATTTTTCGTTTACGGCGCGGGGTTATAAAATTTCCAAATTCTTTCTAAACGCGCGTTTGAATTCGGGGTTGACGTTTTCCGCGTCGCGAAGTTCGAGCGACGCGTCGCCCGATACTTCCGTTTTCATAATTACCGCGTCGCCAAGCACGTCGCAGTTGACGCCTTTTACCACGCCGCAATGCGAACGGTCTAAGCTTTCGGCAATCCGCAAAAGTACGCCGAGTTTTTTAACTGCGTCTAAATCTTCTTCCGCTACTACGTCTTTATATTTTTGCCATTCGATAAACGGTACGTCCTCGCCGTTATGGCAACCCGCCACGAACGCCGCAAGCACGATTTCGCGGTGCGTCGCGCCGTAAATAGCAGAATTGAGCGTCATATACCAGCTATGTTTCGCGTGACGGTAAAAACGCACTCTTTGTCCAACGTCGTGCATACTCGCCGCAATTTTGAGTACTTTCAAATATTGACGGGGGAATTTATGCAACACGCGGAGTTGTTTAAACAGCTGCACGGAAAGTTGCATAACGTGTTCGACGTGTTTGGTGTCGCAACCCGCGTAACGCACCAACGTTTCCAAACTGTACGAAAGCACGTCGGAGATGGGCTTTTCCTGCGTCAAAGGCAACGCTTGGTTAATCATTAACCCTTCTCTAAGCCCGCAACTGCAAATGGTAAACGAGCCGATATCCAAATAATCCATAAACGATTTTACAATCGCCGTCGCCGCCGGCATAATATCCGCGCGGTTGGGATCCAGCCCTTTGATTTTTTTACGCTTGTCCACGTCCAGACAGCGGAGCATATCGTAAATACCTACGAAATCCTCTTTGTCGATGCGGTAATTGTGCGGCGTATCCAACGGATATTTCCGCACGAGTTTATTTATCTTAAACAAGTTTCTAAACGACCCGCCTACGCCGATCATTTGCACTTCGGGATCGATTTCACTCAACCAAGGCAACGTTTTGAGTTGTTCGGTGAAAAATTCTTCCACATGTGCAGCCGATTCTTGCGGGGTGGCGTCGTTTTGGAATAAGTCGGTCAGCGTAACCGCGCCAAACGGCAAGGTCGCAAAGCCGAGTAAATTACGGCGGTTATAATAAATAATTTTCGTACTGCCGCCGCCGATCTCCAAGATCAAGCCTTTGGGGATATCCATCGAGTTGATAACGCCGCGGTAAACCAGCATCGCCTCTTCTTCTTCGGAGAGCACGCGCACGGTAATGTTGCACGATACTTGAATTTCGTCCAGGAACGAGCGTTGATTTTTCGCCTTTCTCACCGCCGCCGTACCCACAGCCAAAATACGTTCTACACCGCGGGCTTCGCAAAGGCGTTTGAACATTTTCAGCGTTTTGATGGTTTCGGCAATCCGTTGCGGCTTTAAGAACCCGTCGCGGTCCATGTCTTGTCCTAAACGCACGTTTTCTTTCAGCTCGTCAACGACCATATAATGCCCGTCTGCGAACATATCGACGATGACGAGTCGCGCCGTGTTTGAACCCAAATCAATAATACCGATTTTTTCCACTTTCTCTACCTCTTTCTTGCCCGCGCTCACGCGCGTTTCCTTAAATTTTATTTGCTTGGTTTGCTACCTTTCTTTCGTTCGATTTTTAGGTGTTGCGATATGCAAATCCTCGCGAACCCCCATTATCCTATTTTGCAAATAGTTTAGCACATAAAACGTGTTTTGTAAATACCCTTTTTAAAAATTTTTTTCGCTTTTGCCGATTTTTTTTATTTTTTGATAAAAATCGACGGCTTTTTTGTGCAATTTGACTAAACGCGCACGGCGGTGAGGGCGCGCAGCCTATTCTTTTTTAACAAAAAAAGAAAAATCTGCGTTTAGAGCAGATTTTTCAAAAACTCTTCTATCGTTTTCGCGGCGATGGCGGGGGCGCATCTTTCAATTTCGCCCGTTTCCGCGTAGCCTATATCGATCAGCGCGCAATCGATTTGGTTATCCGCTGCGCCGTCGTAGTCGTGAAACCGATCCCCTACCATCAGCGTCTTGTCCTTTTTCGCACCCAAACGCTTCATTGCCTCCGCCACTACGTCCGATTTGGTGGGGAGTTCCCCTTCTAACCCGCAACCCACGATTTGCGTAAAGTACTGCGCGATATGCAATCGGTTGGCTATTTGGTCGGCAAACCGTTGCGGTTTAGAGGTCGCCATACCCAAAATATACCCCGCGTTTTTGAGAGAAACGAGCATTTCCAACGCACCAGGTATGAGTTCATTTTGCAAAACGCCCGTTTTTGCGTAGTGTTTTCTATACGCCTTCGTCGCCTCCAAAGCCCGCTGTTTGCCCATGCCGAAAATATGCTCGAACGTGTATTCGAGAGGGGGGCCGACCGTTTGGCGCAAGAATGCGTCGGTGGGGGTTATATCTTCGTTCATCTCTTGCAACGCAAGCCGCATACACGAGAAAATACCCGGGTGCGAATAGATGAGCGTACCGTCTAAATCAAATAGTAGCCATTTATATTTTTTCATACGCATATCATACCACGTTTTGCCAAAAAAATCAACTGTTTTTCGCTTTATAAAGGGTAACGAACGAAAGCCCTATCAAAAACGCGCCAAACGCTTTTTGCAAAGTCGCACTCGGCGTACTTACCGCCACCCACGCGCCGAGTGCGGACAAGCCGAGCGCGGGTAAAATAATCCATAAAATCCCCTGCGTTTTTAAAAGTCCGTTATCCGCGTGCGTTTTCAGCGCGCCGATACTCATAGGCAAAAAGGAAAACAAGTTGGCGCATTGCGCAATTTTTTGTTCCACTCCGCCGACGAGTACGAGCAGCGGAATGGTAACCGTGCCGCCGCCCATGCCCATTCCGGCAGGGACTCCGCCCAAAAAACCTAAAATCAGATACAAATAAAATTGCATTTGCCCCTCCTTAATAAAAATTTAACGGGAAAAGAGTAAAAACGCACCTGCTAAAAATTGCAAGAGCGCGAACGCCACGTTGACGGCTTTGGTGGGAAGTTGGTTTAAAAGTTTCGCGCCCAACGCCCCGCCCAGCGTCACGCCGATTGCCGTGGGGACGAGTACTCCACCGTTAAAATAGCCGTTGACGGCGTATAATATAAACGAAAAAATCGAGATGGGCAAAATGATTAAAATCGCGGTTGCGTGCGCTTGTTTTTCTTGCATACCCGTCGCCGTCAATAAGGGTACGGCAATCATTCCGCCGCCACCGCCAAACAAACTGTTCGCGCTGCCTACCAGCGCGCCTAAACCTGCACGTTTTGCCGTATTTGTAATTTGTTTTTGCAAAGCAAACTCCTTTCTCTGCGTCCAAATCTGTTAAAAAATTCCTATAAGGGGGACGCGGATAAAAATATTTTGCGTAAAAATTTGCAAAATATCAAACTTTTTCGTTTTTGGTATGGTGTAAACGCTTGCAAAGCAAACGATTTTACGCTAAAATAATATAGCGTGGTATTTTATATTGTCGCGTATGCACGCGATATAGGTATAAAATGCGCTCCAATAGAGAAAAAACTAAACCAAAAGGTGGTTCTATGAAAAACAATAACGCACGCAAGAAAAAACTTCTTGCACTTCTTTTATCGGGTATGATGACGGCGTCGCTTGCCGTTGGTTTTTCCGCTTGCTCGGACGATAGTTCTTCTTCGTCGAGTTCTTCGTCCAGTTCGACTGCGGATTCTACCCAAAAAGACGACGGTATGATTAAAAATGCCGATTTCCAAATTTTTAACACGAATAACGGTCTTAACGTAATCGGTACTTCCGTAAGCGGTTGGACGCGTAAAGTAAACTCCCCTACGTCGGGTAGCGCACTTTCGTCTAAATCGGCAAGCGGTATCGTGGATACGGCGAAGTGGGACGAACTCTTCTCTTTTAGCGACGGTTACGACGATGAAACGATCAAAGACTGGACGGAAGACACCGCGAAAAATAACTGGGAAAATATGTCGGTTAAGGACAAGCTGACGTATTATAAGCATTGGGAAGATAAAAACGACGACGATGATAAGCAATTAAAAGATTTGTCGTTTTATGAAAACTTTAACATCGGTCACGAAGACGTTCCTACTTGCGAAAACCCCAAAACGCACGACGACGATAAAGAAGATACCAACGTCTTAATGCTCCATAACCATTACTATTCGGCAAACTACGAAAACTTCGGTACGGCGCAAAAATACGAGTCTTCCACTACCGTCACCGTAAAAGCGGGTACGAGTGCGGAATTCTCCGTTTGGGTAAAGACGATGGATCTCACCTCCACCACGACGGGCGGCGACGTGCAAGAGGCAATCGATAAGGGTGCTTATATCAGCATCACCAACTCGCTCGGTTCGTCCTCGCTCGATCCGTTGATGATTAAAAATATCAACACCGCGGGCGTGGATACCAACAACGGTTGGGTGCAATATAAATTCTACTTGCAAAGCTCGACGTATGCGGACGCTACTTTCAAAATCGTACTCGGCCTTGGTCTTGGCGGCGGTACGGACAGAAGCGAATACGTAAACGGTTACGCATTCTTCGACGATATTTCCTGCAAGACCATCTCCAACGACGATTACGACTTGGCGGTAAAAGATAACTCGATTGACGCGAAAGTGGTTACGCACAGCACGGAAAAGGACCAAAAGATCGTCAATGCGGCAAGTGAAGAATTTGATTTGTATGCAATCGACTTTGCGCCCGCAGCTACCAAAAATCCTTGGACGGTTTTAGATAGCGCTTGGGACGTTGATCCTACCACCGAACGCGGAACGAACGGTACTCTTTACACGGCGGCGGATAACCATAGCGACGCAAACGTACAAACGTATCAAGGTTTGGGTATTACGACCGCGAACGACAAAGCGCAAATTTACACCGTTTCCGATATGGCAACCGCGAATAATACGTATTTGCAAGCGGTTTACAACCAAGCGTTTAAGGATAGTACCATCGTATCGGCAAGCGATAAAGTGCTCATGCTCCTTTCGTCCAACGGCGCGGCTTATACCGCTCAATCGGACGCATTGAAACTTACGTTGCAACCGGGCGAATACAAAGCGGTTTCCTTCCTTGTAAAAACTTCCGCTTTGAACGGCTTTACCGGTGCAAACGCAACGCTCCTCGACGGTACGAGTAAAACGGTTATTTCCTCGATTGACACCACGACGATTGACAAGGTAGATATCGACGACGAAACGAAAGACATTTACGAAGGCTGGCAACGTTGCTACTTCTTCCTTTCCAACGAAACGACGGAAGCGCAAACGGCTACTCTTTCGCTCGGCTTTGGTCCTACGACGGTTATCGGTCAAGACAAATCTGCTTTCTACGCAGGCTTTGCGGCGTTTACCGATTTCACCGTTTACGATTTCAGCGGCGATAAAGACGCGTTTGATTTAGCGGCTGAAGACGAATATACAAAAGTAGTTGCTTTGGAAGGCGTTGACGAATCGACGTCGGGCGACAGCGGTTTCGACACCCCTGCATATATTCCTACCGACGCAATCGAAACGGGTTTTGCGAACCCTCAAAATTATAAAGGCGTTTATTCGGACAGCGCATACGTGGTATCGGGCGGTACGAACGCGGACGTGAACACCAACGCAAACGCAGGTCTTTTGAATAAAGAACACGCGGATAACTACACCGCGATCTTGGAAAAACTCGGCGGCGCAGGCGCTACGTGGGATACGGCAATCGGCGACGACGCAACGCAACCCCTCGTTATCTATAACGAAGGCGCGCAAACCAAATCGTACGGTTTCATCGGTAAATTGAGCACGATGAGTGCAAACTCTTATCAACTGGTTTCCTTGCGTTTGAAAGTAAGCCAAGGCGCAACGGCGAGCGTATATCTCGTAGATACTTCTAAAGATACGCGCGAGGATATGCTTACCATCGGCACGAAAACCGTTTACTGGTACGACGAAGACGGCAACATTTGCGTAAAAGACCCGTCCAAGAATAACTTCAACAAAACCAGAGATATCGCGTTTAAGAAAGTACAAGCGAACGGACTTTACAAGGTAAATCCTTCGTGGAGCGGCGCAAGCGAAGTAGACGCGGATAAGTATTATGCGAACCTTTCCGCTTACGAAATGGACGAAGAAACGGGTAACTTACTCGTTGCAGAAAACGGCGTTTCGTATAACTACACGAACAAGTGGCTCAACGACGGCAACGACGGTATCGCATTCTACGCAGAACAAAACGGCGAAAATTATAGATACTATGCAAACAGCCAAAAGCAAGAAAAAGACGAAGTGCTTGACCTTGCAAGCGTGACCGCACTTCAACCCCGCTACACCGCAAACGACGACAAATCGTTGTTCGTAACGGTAACGGGCGATGCGGCTACTCCCGAATGGAAGACGGTGCTCTTCTACGTGCATACGGGCGCAGACGCAAAAGATTATCGTTTGGAAGTTTGGAGCGGTACGCGCGATAACACGGTGGTAAATAGCGCAGGTTCGTACGTAATCGTGGACTCTTACAACCCCGGTAATGCGGACAGCAAGTTTAGCTCGCTCGTGGATTTGAGAAAAGAACAAATCGACGATAATAACGCGCTTGGCTCGTATTTTGAAAGCGTATATTCGTTCTACGACACCGACGCATTCTTGCGTTATGACGAATCGGCTGACGAAAACAACGTAGGCGATTCGTATGAAGATTATCGTTCCTCCGCTTATACCGAAGGCGTTGCTTACTTGGAATATGACAACGGTAAAACGTATGAATTCTACGTGGATTATTCGTTGGTTGACCAAACGGTAAACCCTGACGTAGAAGAAGACGATACGCAAGACGAAGAAGACGAAACGACCCCTATCGACCCTGCAAGCGTATGGTTGCTCGTTGGTTCGATCCTTATCGCAGTCGTTCTCCTCGGTGCAGTCGTAAGCGTCATCGTTCGTAAAACGATCGGCAAACGCATCCGTTTAACGAAACCCGTTAAAAAGAACAAAAACAATAAATAAGCCGTAAGGCAACACCCCCGTTGCGGAATATCCGCAGCGGGGGTTTTTGTTCGTCCGTTTTCGTTATATTTTTTCATTTGGCGCGTACACGGTACGCTCGTTTTTACTTTTGGCGTTCGTTTCTGCGTAAAAAACGAGCATTATACAATGCCCGTAATAAAGATTTCGATACCGATTAAAATCAAGATAACACCGCCCAAAATCGTTGCCTTATCCGCGTATTTCATACCCACTTTTTTGCCGAGTAACACGCCGAATAAGCAAATGGCAAAGGTTATGATCGTAATCACTCCCGCGCAAACCAACGCTTCGAGGAGTTGATATTCCGCAATCGTAAACCCGACGGAAAGCGCGTCGATAGAGGTGGCAATCGCTTGCACGAAAAGCCCTTTGCAACCGATACACGGCGGGTTTTCTTCGTTCTCTTTTTTTAAGCCGTCCATCAGCATTTTTCCGCCGATGAACGAAAGTAACAGGAGCGCTATCCACGGAATTGCCTTTTCAAACGCTTGAAAATATTGCAAAATCGTATGCACGCATATCCAACCGATGAGCGGCATTAAGCCTTGAAATACCGCGAAGAGTGCGGCGATTGCCGACGTTTTGCGTTTGCGCATTTGCGGTTCGTGTAAGCCGTTTGCAAGCGACACCGAAAAAGCGTCCATCGCAAGCCCCACGCCTAATAGAGAGCTGTTTAAAAAAAATTGAAAATCCATATTGATTCCTTTTTATACGTTACTATTTAAACGAGTGGGTTTCGTTTTTTCGTAACCCTTTGGGTAAGTGGTTTTTCAGCGTGCCGTTTACCGCTTTTCCAAGCCCGATCGGATATCCCGCAACGCACACCAAGCACCAGCCGTTTTCGTTATCCACTTCCACCGTTTCCCCGCGCAAATATTTTTCCACGCGGCGATCGTCCACGGTAAAATCGACCGTATTTTTCCACTCGGCTTTCGTTGAACAAAGGGCAAGCGAGTGCGACGGCTCAAACCGACCGTTTTTCACTTCGCCCAGCCGTACGCCCACGCGTAAAACTTGTAAAGCGTTCCACTCAAACACACCGTCGGGCAAATGATAGAGTACACCCCCGCCCTCGTGCAAACGCGTCGCAAAATCGCTGGCAAGCGACTGCTTGGTAAAATCTTCCCACGCTTTTTTGCTTTGCGCTGCCGCGTTCGGCTTTTTCTCACGGAGTATTTTTGCCGTTTCCGTGCTTTCCGTCTTTTCAAACAGCGCTACGAAATGCCCCTCGCCGCGTACTTTGTGGGGATATAATTTTTCTTGTTTGATAAGGCGCATATACGGATGATGCAGTAAATAATCGCGTACCTGCCCCTCGTCTTCTTCATATGCAAACGTGCAGGTGGAATATACCAACCTCCCGCCTTTTTTCAGCATTTTGGTCGCGTGCGATAGAATATGTTTTTGCCGCTCCGCACAAAGCGCGACGTTTTCTTCGCTCCATTGTGTAAGCGCTTCGTCCGCGTTCTTGCGGAACATACCCTCGCCCGAACAAGGCGCGTCTACCAAAATTTTATCGAAATATTCGACGAACGTTTTGGACAGCGTTTCGGGCATTTCACTCGTGACGACGGCGTTTTTCACGCCCATGCGCTCCACGTTAGACGACAAAATTTTCGCGCGCGAAAAAATCGGCTCGTTGAGTACGATGATCCCTTGCCCTTGCATCTTACACGCCATTTGCGTGCCCTTACCGCCGGGCGCGGAACAAAGATCGAGTACTTTTTCGCCTGCTTGTACGTCCAAAAGGGGCGCAGCGGACATCGCGGAGGGCTCTTGCGAATAGAACAGCCCCGCAAAATGTAGCGGGCTTGCGCCAAGCTTTTCTCCGTCTGTATAAAACCCGTTTTCTTCCCACAAAATTTGCTCTTTTGCAAAGGGTAAAAGCGGTTTCAACGCGTACATGCCCCCCTTGAGCGGGTTCAAACGCACCCCTTTTACAGGCGGATTATCATATACGGCAAAAAACGCTTCCCACTCGTTTGGGGGAAGCTGTTTTTTCATTTTTTCGATAAAAAGCGGGGGTAAACGGTTCATATTACACCCCCAAATACGCCGCAAATTCGTCGGGCGTATATACTTTTATACCGCGCTCGACAACCGATTGCAAACGCGGCCCGCTTTCGCCTGCCAGCGTTACGTACAAATCGCATTCTTCCGCGCGGAAGGTGATAAACGCCGCTTGATCGAACGCGGACTTTAAAAGGCGCTGCGCAAGCTCGGTTTGCAGCTCTAATCCGTGCGAAAAACAAATAATTTTGTTTTTGAGTTTTCCCTCTTTCGCGCGTTTGCGTTTGGCTCTGTCGGCGAACACGTGGAATGCCGCGCGAGCGCGCTCGCGCGCTTCTTTTGCTTGTTCGCGCGCTTTTTTATACGCGTCGTAGCCCACGGAAGTGGTTTGCGTTACTTCGTAATTTTCAATTTTACCAAGCGTAATTTGATATTTTTCAATCACTTTGGGCAAGGACAAATTTTCTTGCTTGCAAATGGCTTCTGCCACTTTCATCGTCGCGTACGCGTCGTCCACCGCGCGGTGGGGTGTAAACTCTACCCCTAAATCTTTGGCAATTACGCCTAAACCGAATTGACGGGCAAACTCGCCGATTTTATTCATGTATAAAAACTGCGTATCGGCAAACGAGAAAGAAAAAGAGGGCAAGGAAAAGCGTTTGCTTTCCAAATTGAGGTATTTTACGTCGTTCATGGACGCGTGCCCGACCACGAGCGTGTCTTTATCTTGCAAAAGCGCGTAAATTTTGTCGGCGAGCTGCGGAAAGGTAGGATACGTCTTAAAGTCTTCGTATTTGTACGGCAAAACAAGCCCCTGCTCCCCCTTCCGATCGGTTAAGTGAAAACCGCCTTTGGGGTTGATGAGGATATCTTGTTTATCTAAAATATGAAATTGTTCATCGACCAGACAATATCCAAACGCGCAAATTTTCGCAACGTTTTTAAATACGCCCGCACATTCGATATCGAAAAACAAATACTTCATTTGGTATCCTTTAAAAACTGTATTTCCTGTAAAAAGACCGCTGCGTGGGCGGTCTTTTCGTGCTTGTTAATTTTTGGGAGTGATCACCGATTTGCCACCCATGTACGGACGCAACGCTTCTGGAATCGTCACCGATCCGTCTGCTTGTAAGTGGTTTTCCACAAAAGCAATCAACATACGGGGAGGCGCAACCACCGTGTTGTTTAAAGTGTGCGCAAGTTTCACTTTGCCGTCGCTGTCTTTGTAGCGGATCGCAAGCCGTCTTGCTTGCGCGTCCGTCAAGTTGGAACACGAACCCACTTCGAAATATTTCTTTTGTCTAGGGCTCCACGCTTCTACGTCACAGCTCTTGTATTTTAAATCCGCCAAGTCGCCCGAGCAGCAACCAAGCTGACGAACGGGAATATCCAACGAGCGGAATAATTCAACCGTATAGCTCCAAAGTTTTTCGTACCATTCTTCGCTTTCTTCGGGACGGCAAACGACGACCATTTCTTGTTTTTCGAATTGATGAATACGGTAAATACCTCTCTCTTCGATGCCGTGCGCGCCCTTTTCCTTTCTAAAACAGGGCGAGTAGCTGGTCATCGCAAGCGGAAGTTTGTTTCCGTCGATGATTTGACCCATAAATCTGCCGATCATCGAGTGTTCGGACGTACCGATCAGGTACAAATCTTCCCCCTCGATTTTATACATCATATTTTCCATTTCGTCAAAGCTCATAACCCCCGAAACGACGTCGCCGTGAATCATATACGG